>QFQB01000023.1 GCA_003241475.1 Micavibrio aeruginosavorus | reverse complement strand
GAAAATAATCGTATCGAATTTCTGCGATCCAAACTCCTTCTCCAGATGCGTTGCGTCAATATTGTGTATTACAACAGCGCCATTACGCCTCAAAAGATTTGCATTGATTTTACCTTCATCCGCAAGTGATCTTTCGGTTTCATAAGTAGTGGCAACCATCCCGGTAATTTCAGATGAGCGGTCAGCCAAAAGGCTTTTTGCAAAACTTAAATTGCCTTCACCCACAAGCAGGACATTTCCCAGATTTTTCCATGGTGATCCTGAGGATGAATCGCTTTTAATATTATACTGATCAAAATTAGGATAACGATTTACAAACCATTTTCGGACAACATCATGTGTCTTTGTATGATCTGGGTGATTGGATTGGCGATATGCCTGTGAGGCCATAAGTCTATGTATCTCACCTTCGGTGAGAGAAGAATGTGTGTTGTTCATGACGAGTTTCTTTCAACTGAAAATGAAAAAACGCCGCGGACGGAGTCCGGGCGCTTATGTGGAATATATTCCTACATACTGGGCGAAATCTCAATAATTTTTGGTGCTTGATATAGCAGAAATATGACCAGGGAGGTTCGACTCCTCCCCATTTCCCTGTTTAACAGCGATCTTTCAGGGAAAATCCAGCTCCGGAAGGCTGTTTTAGGGCGAATTTCAGGATTAACGGGAACGCCTCGCACAAAATATCCTTCTCTACCAGAGGCTTGTCGTATTGCCGCCAATCTGGGCTATGGTGAACCCGAAGTGCATGAAACCCATTATTCGGGAGATGCGAGAAGATACAGTGATGAGGAATTGCTCAAGAAATATCCTGTTGTCCTAACTCCGGTAGCTTAACGGCCCTAAAGCCGCCACACAGAAAATTTCGCAACTGAGAGAACGGGGCGTTCCAGGCTAGAATCCCCGGTTTTCAGTAGTGTGGCGAAAAGGGCATCGCGCGGAAAGGCCGCGGATTGCGGGCCTCACACGGGTGTTTCTCTCTGAGTATGGCGGATATGAATGTAGATGGCTGGGGCGGGAGGGATCGAACCTCCGAATGGCGGTACCAAAAACCGCTGCCTTACCGCTTGGCTACGCCCCAATAAAGGCCGAAAAGGCCTGAATGGATGCGCAAACTATAGGAGAATTCCCGCCGATGCAAGGGCCAATTTTCGGCGGAAATCTGCGGGCTTTCGTGCGCCGTCCCCTGTGGAAATGTTCCATAATTTCCTTGGTTTGATTATACAAAATCGCTATATTTTACACATTCACACACTATGTAAGGGGATTTGCGTATGAAACAGGGGCGCACACCAGATCGGGTTCACGTCGTCCGGCCGCCGGAGAATGAATATGGCATGCCCGGAACCAATCCACCGCCCGCGCCGCAGGGTAGCACCCGCGCGATGGAAATCATCCGCACACTGGCGCAGATCAGCGACAAGCTTAAGCGCTCCGAAGCCGAGCGGTATGAGTTGCTTGCCGAGTTGCGCGAATACCGCAAATCCCTGCATGAGCTTGAGGACAAAGCCGACAAAAGCGAAAAAGCCTATCTCGCGCTCGAAAATAAATTCAAGAACCGCGACACGGTTGAAAACGAGATATCGCAGCGCCAAGCCCGTTTCGAACGCGCTCTCAAGGAAACCGAGAACAAGCTGGTGCAGGCCGCAGCTGGGCAAAGCCTTCTCGATCAACGCATCAAGGACAACGAGGAATTCCGCATCGGCATCACCTCGCGCCTTGATGAAACTATTTCCCAACAAGCCCGCCTTGACCGTCAGGTTGAAAAAATCGGGCAGGATAAATCCCGCATGCTCCGCAAAGTCGAGCGCATGGAAGAAATCCTCACCGAGACGCAAGACACCCTCAAAGCGCGCGCGCTTGTATTGCTGACGGATCAAAGCGCCGTTGCCGGAACGCCGAGATGCCGTGGTGGCGTAAATCGGTGCGCATGCAAACCGTGGGCATGGGCGCGATGATTACGGCGGCCCTGTTGTTCGGCTGGACCATCAACCAAATCCAGCAGCCGGATGTGCCGAAAATCGCCGTCCTTGAAAACGGCGGCCTTGCCCGTCTCAATCTGGCCGACAACACATGGGAGCCTGTCAGCACAGGAACGCAAAACCCGCAAACGCCTGTCGCGCCCTCCGTCGAGGCAGATGCCACGCTGACACCCGTTCAGGCAAAGAGCGAAGAGCCGGCGCCGCAAGAAACGCCTGCCGAGCAAACACCGGCGGCGCAAGATGCCTTGAATGCTTCGGATGAAGATTTGATGAAAGCCTTGGAAGAAGATCCCGATGCACTGGCCAAACAGCTCAACGAGATCGCGCCGGGCGCGCAGGCTCCCGTTGAAACGCCTGCCGAGCCTCCTGCGAAAGCTGCAGCGGCACCAACCGCAGGTTCGACATATAATCCACTCCAATCACTTGGCCCCAAAGCGTTCGCGCAAGATCCGCAACTGGCCAATCTGATTGCCAAGGAAAAAGGCCGTCAGGAATTATCCGCGCGCATCCCGCAAGATGCGTCTCTGCCCGCCCCTATGCGTGAACTGCAGGCACAGGCTTATGCCGGCGTTCCCGAAGCGCAACATGATTTGGCCGCCATTTATACGGCCGGCCGCGGCGGCGTGACCCAGAATTTCGACAAGGCTGCTTTGTGGTTCCGTGAGGCCGCCGACCAGAAGATTGCGAACGCCGCCTACAATCTCGGCGTTCTGTATCATCAAGGTCTCGGCGTCGACAAAGACTTGGACCGCGCTCTTTACTGGTACCGCGAAGCCGCGAAACAGGGGCACCCTGAGGCGCAATACAATCTGGGCATCGCCTCGATCGAGGGCATCGGCACCCAATATGACGCGCCGCTTGCCGCCGCATTCTTTGAAAGCGCCGCCAATCAAGGCGTGAACGAAGCCGCCTATAATCTTGGCCTTATCTACGAGAACGGTCTTGTCGGCGGAGGCGCAAAACCCGAAGACGCGCTACTGTGGTACAAAATCGCCGCAGACGGCGGGAGCGCTGATGCTAAAGCGGCCTTGATGCAGCTGTCCTCTTCGCTTCGCATTGAAGGCAAAAACCTCGATGCCGCCATTGCCAAGCAGCAAGCCGCCTATAAAGCCGCCAAAGGCCGCGTTGCAGGTCCGCTCAAGCAAGGCGCTTAAAGTATTATTCTTGATGATTTTTGAAACGCCGGGGTTTACCGCTCCGGCGTTTCTTGTATTTCGCGCTCCAGACGGCGCGTGACATCCAACGGCGATCCGGTGCGGCGGGAAATGAGTTGGTACGCCGCAGGCACCACGAACAGCGTAAAGAACGTTGCCGCCGCCACGCCGAAGAAGATCACGATGCCGATAGCCGAACGCGTTTCGGAGCCTGCGCCGCCTGTGAGAATGAGCGGCACAGCGCCCGCCATCGCTGTAATGCTCGTCATCAGAATCGGGCGCAGGCGTAATTCGGAGGCCATGATAAGCGCTCGGTGGAATTCCACGCCCTCATCACGCAACTGGTTGACGAACTCGACAATGAGGATTCCGTTCTTGGCCGCAAGCCCGACCAGCATGATCAGGCCGATCTGCGTGAAGATATTCAGGCTTTGTCCCATCACATAAAGGCCCGCCAGCGCTCCGGCCATGGCCAGCGGCACTGTGAGAAGAATGACGAATGGGTGCACAAAGCTCTCGAATTGCGCAGCCATCACAAGATATGTGACCAAAATTCCAAGAAGGAAGACGAAATAGATCGATCCGCCGGAATACTTATAGTCTTGTGACTGCCCCTTGTAATCGATAACGGCAGTTTCAGGCAGATTTTCCTTCGCCAGCTTTTCAAGATAATCCAATGCCGCGCCCAGCGTATATCCCTGATCAAGGTTAGCCTCGATCGTGATAGCGCGCAGGCGGTTGTAACGGCTTAACGTTGCGCTGTCCGCAAATTCATTAATTTTTACAAGGTTCGAAAGCGGGATAAGCGCACCTGTCGTATCGGAACGCACATAGATGTTCTCCATATTCGTTGCTGTGCGTTGCTCCTCACGCTCACCTTCCATGATCACGTCATATTCCTCGCCGCTATCGACGTAGGTTGTAACGCGGCGCGAGCCGAGCATGGTTTCCAGCGTCTCTCCGATATTCGTGACCGTAACGCCCAGAGACGCGGCACGATCGTAGTCGATCAAGACCTCAAGCTGCGGCTTGGTCTCTTTGTAATTCCAGTCGATGCTGTTCAGACCGGGGTTATTTTCATTGATTTTTGCCAGAAGAATATCACGCCACTCACGTAACTCTTCATAGGTTCCACCACCAATAACAAATTGGACAGGCTTACCCACCGACGATGTAAAACCTTGCCTCATGATCGGAGAAATACGTACGCCCGTCATATCAGCCATATCTTTGCGCACACTATCTACGATATCGAACCCGTTACGGCGGCCAGATCCCCAATCGCTTAAAACCGCGATCGCAAGACCGCTATTGAAAACGGATGTAGTCCCAAAACTACGCGGTGCACGAATGATAAGACTCTCTATCTCTCCGCTCTGGATATAAGGTTGCAGACGCTCTTCAACCTCATCCATATAATCTTTCATATAGCTGTAGGTTGCACCTTCAGGGCCGTTGACCATGATGATGATTGCACCACGATCTTCAAGAGGCGTGTACTCCGACGGAACCAACTTGAATAAGCCGACCATAGAGACAATAATTACTGCGAAACCAACAATAACAATGACCGGCTTGCGTAAAAGGCGTACCAGAAACTTACCATAGCTCCCACGGATTTTCATGAATGTCTCGTCAATCGCCTGCGTTAGTCTAGTTTCTTTTTCGTCTTTTTTTAGAAATTTCGAAGCAAGCATAGGCGAAAGCGTCAAGGCCACAACGCCGGAGAATGCTACAGATGCCGCCATCGTCACGGAAAATTCCGAGAACAATCTCCCAACATCTCCCTCGAGAAACGTAATCGGCAGGAACACGGCGATCAGGGTCAGGGTTGTCGCGATGACGGCAAATCCCACCTGCTTTGTCCCGCGATAAGCAGCGACCAGAGGCGTCTCGCCCTCCTCTTTAATACGACGGACAATATTCTCGACCACGATAATCGCATCATCCACCACAAGGCCGATTGCCAGAATAAGCGCCAGAAGCGTTAATATATTGATGGAAAAACCCATTCCCAACAGAACAATGAAGGAAGCAACCAGAGAGACGGGCGCAGCGACCGCCGGAATGACCGTTGCTCCCCAACTGCCCAGAAACGCATAAATGACAAGAACAACCAGCACAACGGCGATACCGAGAGTGACATATACTTCGTGAATGGCTTTTTCGACAAAAACGGATGTGTCATAGCGCTCACGAATAGTCATACCATCAGGCAGGGTTTTGTTCAGCTCTTCCGATTTCGCCTTGGCGGCGCGAGCAACGGAAATCGTGTTGGCCGTCGATTGTTTGATAATGCCGAGGCCCAACTGAGGAACGCCGTTTCCACGATACATGGTGCGGTTTTCTTCCGCACCGCGTTCCACACGGGCAACATCGCCCAACCTGACCAGATACCCGTCCTTACCTCGCCCGATCACAAGACCTTTGAACTGATCCGCATCACGGAACAAACGTTGCAAACGCACCGTGAACTGGCGGTCTGTGGATTCAATGCTTCCGGCCGGCAATTCGACATTCTCTTGCCGTAAGGCATCTTCGACATCATTGACCGTTAATCCGCGTGCGGCGAGCGCCGTACGATCCAGCCAGATGCGCATGGCGTAGGTCTGCGCACCGCTGACGCGGACCTGCGATACACCGTCGATTACCGAATATTGATCGACCAGATAACGTTCTGCATAATCGGTTAGCTCTGGAATGGTCATGTGATCGCTGGTCAGACTGAGCCAGATGATAACATCATCGCTGGAATCGACCTTTTCAACTTCCGGTGGATCGGCTTCGTCGGGTAGGTCGTCGCTAGCACGGGAAATTTTGTCACGTACGTCGTTGGCGGCGGCATCGATATCATAACCGACGTTGAATTCCAACGTGATGCGTGATCGCCCGTCCTCACTGCTCGATTCAATAAAATTAATCCCGCTGATACCGCTGATACGTTCTTCCAGAACTTCGGTCACACGGCTTTCGACAATCGCGGCGCTGGCGCCGGGATAGGTCACGCTGATGGAAACAACAGGCGGATCGATATCCGGATATTCGCGTAAAGACAATTTTGTGAACGACACAATCCCGAATGCGAGTAGCAAAAGCGAGACCACTGCTGCGAAAACAGGCTTTTTAACAAAAACATCGGATATGAACATGGCGTTACTCCGCCTTTTCTTTTTGAGCCTGTTGGTCTTTCTCACGCAGATGTTTTAAAACCTGCGCCAGCGTTTCTCCTCTTTGTTGTTCGGCGGCTATTTGAACCTGTGAACCATTTCCAGCCATCATCGTACCTTGAACAATGACTTTTTCGCTGGCCCTAAGATTTTTCGTTACTTCAACATCGCCTTCGCGGCGCGTGCCGATGACAATCTCTCGTTTTTCCACCACAGGCGGTTTTTTGCTTTCATCGACGACAAGAACAAAATGCTTACGGCCTTCGGGAATAATGGCCGCTTCAGGAATACCCACGGCCTTGCGCGGATTTTTTAGCAATTCGACAGTCATTAACAAACCAGGTTTCAGAACAAAATCCGGATTGGGAATCAAAGCACGAACGACGACCGAGCGCGTGGCTGGATCAATCTGGCTGTCGATAGCTGAAACCTCTCCTTCGAAGTCCTGCTCGAACCCACTCGCCCTTGCAACAATCTTTGTGCCCACACTTAGAACGGGTAAAAAGACAGAAGGCACGGGGAAATCAAGTTTCATCACGCTGTCATCGTCCAATGTCGTAATTTGTGTCGCGGGTTGCAACAATGCACCCGCGGAAATATTACGAAGACCGACCACGCCATCGAAAGGTGCGACGATAATATGATCTTGCAAACGAGACTGAAGCGCACCAAGTCCGGCTTTTGTTTGCGCGGCCTCACGTTGCCGCTCTTCCAGAACGGATCTTGAAACGGCGCCGGTTTTGGCCAGCTCTTGTGCACGTTGTAATTGTTTATTGGCTTCATTGACGAGTGCGCGCTGTTGGTCCAATAGCGCTTTTTCCTCGCCATCGGTCATTTCGACCAGAATATCGCCCTTCTTGACACGCTGGCCGTCGGTGAAATTTACGGCCGTCACGGTTTCTGTAACAGTCGAGGCCATCGTGACTGTCTCGTTGGCCTTTAAAGAGCCAATAGCTTCGACACGATCTACAAAATCATCGCTGTAGGCCGCCATGACAACCACGGGTATCGGCCCGCGGTCTCCGCCCTTTTTCTGGGCGACGGCCAGCCCCGGCAAGGCACATACTACAAAAAGCGCGAGAACGGGAAACCCAAATTTCATGATTTTTTCCAATTATTTCAGCAAGATAAAAATAGCCACACTTTACATACGGATAAAAGAGCAAAACCCTTCGCTCATCGTAGGGATAAATCTTTGAAACTCAAGAATTTAAGGGGGACTCTATCCTATAACGCTTCACGCATGGATTCGAGTTCCAGCCAGCGGCCTTCCGCTTTGGCCAGGTCTGCCTTGGTTTTTTCGAGTGCGACAGATGTTTTAAGGAAAGCATCCGCATCACGGGCATAAAATTCCGGATCAACCAGCAATCTGGTCAAATGTTCGATACTTGTTTCCATTTCGGATATTTTGTCAGGTAGCGTATCCAATTCATGCTGAAGCTTGAAACTCAGCTTTTTAGAGATTTTGGGCAAAACCACAACATCAGCCTTTTTTGCTTCTTCTTTCTTGCGCTGAACGATCTCTTCTTCTTTTTCCTCGGATTTTTTCTTTTCAAGATAATCGCTATAACCGCCGATCACGCCATCTACAACGCCCTCACCTTCGAACGCGAGAATCTTTGTTACGGTTTGGTCTAGAAAATCGCGATCGTGGGAAACGATAATCAATGTACCGTTGTATTGCTCTAGAATATCTTCGAGCATGTCCAGCGTATCCATATCCAGATCATTCGTAGGCTCGTCGAGGATCAGGCAGGTTTTGGGGTTGGCCAGAATTTTGGCCAGCATCAGGCGGTTTTTCTGCCCGCCGGACAAGGTTCCCACGGCATGGTGCGCTTTGGAAGGGTCGAACAGGAAGTCTTTCAAATACCCGCAGACATGGCGCGGCTTGCCCATCACATCGACGTGATCGCCGCCTTCGGGACAGAGCGTCTTCCAAAGCGTCAGATCGTCTTTCAGGTCTTTGCGTTTTTGATCGAAATAGGAAAATTCCAGCTCTTTCTTGCGCTTGATCGTGCCTCCGTCCGGCTCCAACTCGCCGATCAGCATTTTCAGAAAGGATGTTTTTCCCGATCCGTTCTTGCCCAAGATGCCGATCCGATCACCCTTCTGGATACGCAGATGGAAATTCTCCAGAATGGTTTTTTTGCGCCCGTCTTCGACAAAACTTTTGCTGACGTTGTAGAATTCGCACACCACGCGGGATGTCGATTCAACCTCGCCGACTTCGACCTTGATCTTGCCCAGCATTTTGCGGAAGGATGACAAATCGGCCTTGAGCGCATCACGCGCTTCTTTCATCATCTCCACGCGGCGGACATTGCGCTTGCGGCGAGCCTTCACGCCGCGATTGGCCCATTCCTGCTCCTGTTCGACGAATTTCTGGCGGTTGGCCAGTTCGCGGCGTTCTTGTTCGATCAGCATTTCCGACCATTCCTCAAAATGACCGAATCCCTTCGGGGCAATCCTGAGCTTGCCGCGGTCCAGCCAGAAAATCGTGTTGGAGATGTTGGTCAGGAATGTCCGGTCGTGCGATACGCAGATCAGAGAGCCGCGGTAATTCTTCAGATATGTTTCAAGCCATTCGATCACGGCAAGGTCCAGATGGTTCGTCGGCTCGTCCAGCAATAATAAATCAGGATCTTCTACGAGCGCCCGCGCCAGAGCCGCACGGCGAAGCTGGCCGCCCGACAAAACCTCCATACGGTCTTCAACATGCAGATCGAGCGGCGTTACCACCATGTCGATCTTGTAGTCCTTAAGCCAGCTTTCGGCATCAGGATCAAAACTTTCGAAAATGAAATCATACACCGTCTGGCCGGGCTTCGGCTTTACATCCTGCTGCAGATAGCCGATTTTGATCCCTTCCAGAACCCAGCGCTCACCATCGTCCAGATCGCGCGCGCCTGTGATGATATTCATCAAGGTGGATTTGCCCGCGCCGTTCTTGCCGACGAGCGAAATCCGACTACCTTCATGGATATTGAAGGTCAGGTCCTTGAAGATCGGAATATCGCCGAAGCTGACAAGCGCGTCGCGCACGCTAAGGATAAGTTGGCCGTTGTTCATAGGGCCGGAAAATGCCCGCTTTTACGCCAAAACTCAACCTTAATCGGCAAGACGAGCGTATTCAGGGCCTACGGCAGGCGCGGATTGGAGATTCAGGGTCTTGGGATTGAGAATTCCAAGCGCGGCGGCCAATCTGTACGCGGTGACAATCCTGTCCCTTCGTGCCTGCACCAACGCACTTTCCGCGTCCAGAACATCCTGCTCGGCCTCCAATGTATCAAACACCGTGCGGTCACCAAGACGCGCTTCTTCGCGCACGCCCTCGCTGGAAAACTGTGCGGCGGCCACCTCAAGCTCCCGCGCTGCAATCTCAGCTTCGGAGGCTTTCAGTCGTCTCCATGAAGAAACCAGATCGCTTTTGACGGATTTCTCCGCCGCCAGCGTTTCGACGAATCTCTGACTGGCGCGGCTTTTTGCCTCGCGGATACGGGATAGTGTGCTCCCGCCTTCGTACAAGGAAATGCGCGCACGCAAACCAATTGTACTGGTTTCGCTTTCATCGACGATCCCCGGTTGTGGGTCCAGTTCCTTGACATGCGAGGCATAAGCGGAGATTTGCGGATAAAAATCACTCTTTGCACTGGTGATATCTTCCTCCGCCGCTTCGTGCGCCCTGCGACTGGCAATCAAATCGGGGTTTTGCATAGCGGCGGCTTTGACCAGATCATCAAGCGTTTGCGGAAAAACAAAAGGCGGAACCGGCATAACGAAGATGTTGGATGGCCAAACACCTGTAATCCGTTCGAATGTGGCCTCGCTTGTCTGCAACTGGCTTTCTGCAATGGCTTCATCTGCTATTGCCCGGGAATAGCGGGCCTCCATCTGCTTGACATCCGTCTGCGTAAGATCCCCGGCATCAAAACGTGCCACTACGGATTCGCGCTCTTTTCCCAGCAACAAACGGTTCTTTTGTTGCAAGCCTAAAATAAGCCGATCACGAATGACATTCATATAGGATTCGACGCTCTGCAGAAAGACATCTTGCTCGGTGGCACGCACCCTCTCTGTTTCGGCCGCGATCTGATGTTCTGCCGCTTCCATTTCCGCTTGTGTACGAAAACCGCGAAATAGCGGTTGCTCTATACTCACCGATGCGCTTTTTGTCGTGGCGCCGTCCCCTTGCGAAAAATTTCCTGTTTTCACATCTGTTGTAAAAATTCCGGTTTCCGCGCTAGCTCGTGGCTTCCAACCGGCCATAGCCTGCGGATACAATTCCTCTGTTGCCTTCAGATTATAGCGCGCGGCGAGAATCGAAGGGTTCTCTTCATAAACATACCGCAAGGTTTGTTCGAGCGATAATGGCCGCTCCTCCTGTGCCAACGCGGGGACAGAAAAGAGCGTCAAAAACAGTAAACAAGACCATATTTTTTTGCACATAAATCGCCTCAATGACGAACGCCTAGGGTTATGTGTCTGCAATGCGTTTTGCAAAACGCGTATACAACCATAAATGTCACAATGGAACAAAACGGATCATCAATCAACGAAACATAACTTAAGAATACTGCCGTATTACAGGCTTTTTACGCCCTTTTCTTTAACCCATAATTAAACCGCAGGTTGCTATCGTTGCGTGGGAACATATCACATACGAACAGCACTATGAGCGGAGTCAGACATGAGTAAAGATACACCAGACCTTCCAAACTTACCGATCGGCGAGGCTACGCAGTCGATGCAGTCTTCACTCGACTCGTTCAGCAATTTTTTAAATGCGCCTTTGCGAAAACTCGATGCCGATGAATATATGGCGAACGATCTGGACGGCGTAACAGAAAGCGCTACTGGTTCGGGTAACCTGAACTTTTTGATGATGCAGGCCGGTCAAACCAATGAAGCCATTGGCAATGCCAATCCATTCAACATTGCTATGAATGAAAATCCTTTCGACCATTTCAATCCTGCTTTTTCCAACGGCTTTGGCATTACAGGCAACAACAATGATCCATTGGATACGAATATGGATCGCGGTTTTGGTGGAGACTCGGGCGCAGGCGAATTGGGTCAGTTGAACGGATCAAACAACACATCGTCTACTGCAGGAAATTTGAGCGCTTCCAATCATGCCAGCAACTCTCAGTCGACAAATCCTTTTAGCGATGTAACAAATTATGCCAGCTCTTCATCATCCAATCTATCTTCATCGACCATCACGCCAGCAAATAATGGATCGAACGGCTCTGACGGGGTATCATCCAATGGACAAAATGGTGTGGATGGCACAGATGGCATAGACGGTACAGGCGGTGGAGATACTATTATTGAGAACATCACCAATATCATCGACGATACCACAACCAACCTGGGTGATGTCATTAACAACACTACAACCAATCTTGGAGATGTCATTAACAACACGGTTGATAACACATCCGATATTTTAACCACCATCACAAACAATGTCTTTGACACCATAAACAATATCTTTAACAACGGTGGCGGCTTAGGTCCGATTGGTCTTAATCTAGACGTTCTGGTTGATGATATTACAAACCTCAATCTCGATATCATCAACGGCGATACAATCACCAATGTCCTCAACCAGACGCTTGACACAGCTCCTTTGCTCAATCCGGTTCAAGACCTTTTAGGCAACCTTCTTTCCCATACATCATTGGATGTTCTTATCAATCCATTCCAGCCTGATACTGGTGCGGATGACACGGACCTGCATATAGGAACTGATCTGGAACTTCTTGGAATCCATCTGCCCGATCTCGGGATCGACGTACCGCTTGATATTGCCGAAGGGTTGCTTGGTGATATCGACATCAATCTTGATTTGACCAACGAGCTTTTGGGCGGCCTTCCCCTTTTGGGCGGCGGTAGCGGAAACGGAGACACGGATCTTTCCCTAGGCGGTCTTGAACCCATCCTTGGCGCAGATATACTCAACGGCATCGCAGAAACCATCGTCAATCCGGTTGAAAATCTGGTCGGCGATCTCGACATCGGTGGCGCTCTTGGCCTTGGCCTTCTGGGAACAGATAATAATGACGGTGGGCCAGATACGGATATCAGCATTCCTCTTGGACTTGGGCTGATGGACAATGCGGTTTTGGGAGACACGTTGAATATATCGCTCGACCCTGTTGAAAATATTCTGGGCGATATTGATCTGGATCTAGGCATTGCGGCAAATATTCTGGGCAACATTGCCGAGCCATTCTTTGATAACCTTGCGGGCGGAAACGGCCAGAACGATCTTCTTGCCCAACTGGGAGACGGTCTTTCTAGTGCCGTCGGCGACATCCTTCCGTTTGGCGATGGCGTAGACACGGATCTTTCCTTAGTAACCGGTATTGACCTTCTGGGCGTTGATCTAGTCGATAATGCCCTGAATCTGGCGCTCAACCCAGTGGAAGATTTAGTAGGCGATCTTGATATAGGCGGCAATATAGGTCTCGGTCTTTTGGGAACCAACGATACAAACGGCACAGATACGGATGTCGTTATCCCAATCGATCTTGGTATTATCGACAATGCGCTTTTGCAAGATGGCCTTAATATTTCTCTTGATCCTATCGAGTCTGTCGTAGGCGATATTGATCTCGATCTGGGCATTGCGGGCAATATTTTGGGTAACATGGCACCTGATATGTTTGACGCGGCCATGGGCGGAAGCGATTTGGACTCCCCGCTTTCACAGGTCGGTGGTGGCTTGTCTGACTTTATGGGCGACCTTGTTCCTTTCGATCAAACAGGTGATACCGATGTTGTAATCGATACTGGTCTTGATCTAGGCGTGGCTGGACTTGATGATGCAGGACAGCTTGTTCTTGATCCCGTTGAAAACATCCTTGGCGATGTTGACTTGAATGTAACGCCCGATTTCGATTTTTTGGGCCTACCGGACAATAGCGGTACGGACAGCGATCTTACGATCAACCTCGGTATCGGTGATATGCCGCTTCTAGGACAAGATGTCCACGTCCCACTCGACTTCGCAGAGAATATTGTCGGCGACATCGATCTTGGAGTAGATCTTTCTTCCGATATCGGCGACACGATCGGTGCGTTGACAGATCCACTGCTGAGCGACGCCCTCTCCCCAGTAGACAATGCCCTATTCGACATTGTTGATGCCGTCAATAATACTCTATCTCCCGTTACTGATGGTCTTGCTTTCTGGGCAGACCCTATTATTGCGGACGCAGTGACAAATGCAGACAATGGACTGCAAAGTTTTGATAGCGTAACAAACGCCCTGACCGACGGCACGAACTTCAATATCGACCAATTGGATAGTGGACTGAGTTCTCTTTTGCAAACTGTCGATGAAACGCTCAATTCCACCATCGATGGAGCAGTCGTTCTACTTGATAGTAGCGCCGGAAACACGGGCGGCCTAGATCTCGGCGCGTTGGCTTCGTCCGTCACAGGGTCTGATCCCATTTCAACCTTGACGACATGGACAGAAACCATACTTCCCAGTGCGGGCGATATCCTGGGCACAGGGCTTACAGCAGATCCGTCCAGTATGATCCCCGATCCTATTATAACCATGCCGACAACATCATTACCAACCATTCCCGTTATTACAACTGCACCGATCGTAAGCGGCTTACTGGGCGGTAGCGGGAATGGCGGATCACATCACGGAGGCCTGTTCGGATAATGTTTTTTGTGGGGGCTGAGAATAAAGACATACTTCATCCCGATGGGTTTGAGGTTAGCAAGAGGGATTTGCTTCTCTCCAGTCTGACTATCAACATTCTATCGCTGGCCATGCCGACGATGACGTTGCAAATTTATGACCGCATCCTTCCCAATCCCGGATCAGGAACATTGCCTGTGCTTATCACGGGCGTTTGTATCGCGGTCATTCTGGAAACGGTCATGCGGCTTTCGCGCTCCTATTGTATGGGGTGGGCAGGTGCCGCTTACGAACACCGCCTCTCTTGTCAGGCCATCAACCATATTCTTCGCTCGGATTTGGGCGCACCCGTGTCATACGGCATAGGCGAGCATATGAACCGCCTTGCCGCCATAGGGCGCTTGCGTGACTTTTACAACGGATACTCCACAATCACGATTTTCGAACTTTTATTCGTACCGTTGTTTATTATGCTTATCATCTACATTTCCGGCCCTCTTGCCATCGTGCCTGCGGCGGTCTTAATGCTATTCACGGCCATTTCCTATTTTCAAGGACGCACACTCCGCAACGCCCTGCAAGAACGCGATGAGATTGACGATGCGCGTTACAATTTCCTGATTGAAAGCCTCGAAGGAATTCATAGTTTGAAATCCTTTGGACTGGAAAACATCTTCTCTCGCCGGTACGAAGCTTTGGAAGAAGAATCCACCATTGCCAATTACCGTGTGACCGAAGACTCCGCCCGCGCCTTTGATACGGCATCCGTGTTCTCACACTTAATGGTTGCTGGAATCATCGGCGCGGGTGCCGTCTTGGTTCTACAGGGAACGATTTCGACCGGCGCCCTGATTGCTACCATTCTTCTATCGGGCCGTATCATGCAACCGGTACAGCGGGCGCTTGGTCTTTGGGCCAAATATCAGGATTACACAATTTCTCGTCAAAAAGTTGAAAGCATTTTTGAAATTCCCCTTCATCCCTCAGCACCCGATGAAGGGGCATCCCCCGAGCGCGAAGGAACATTGTCTTTGGACAATGTTTCCTTCCGCCGCTCAGATTCGTCGCCTTTGCTTTTACAAAATATTTCTCTGGATCTGCCCAAAGGGGCCTGTATTTCAATCTCGTCCGACAATGCATCTTCACTTGATGCGCTTTTGGACATTATTGCGGGCCTGTATGCGCCCACGATGGGAATCGTTACGGTGGACGGACAAAACATCCTACGCTATGCCGCCAAAGATCTTATTAACCATGTCGGCTATATCCAGAGCGAAGGCGTCATCTTCCGTGGGACCATCCGCGACAATCTTACCTGCTTTGGACAAATTTCCGATGACAAGGTGCAAGAAATGTCGGCGCTCTTCCAGATCGACAAAGATATCGCCAGCCTTCCTTCGGGCTTTGACACATTCTTGAGCGGTAGCGCGACAGACACCATCCCTCCAGGCTTGAAGCAACGCATTGCCATGGTACGTGTGCTTGCTCCTAAACCACGCCTTATTATCTTCGATAATGCCGACCGCGCACTGGACCGCGACGGTTACAACCTCGTCCACAATCTTCTGGCCCGCCTGATGGGCAAGGCCACGATCATTATCTCCTCTGACGACCAGAACCTCACCTCGCAAGCCTCACAATTTTTTGTTCTTGAAAAAACCCGCCTTCGTGAAATTCCCCGCAATATCGATACCCGGAAAAACGTCGTTTATACGGAGCTTTCACGATGATAAAAAACAAAACAATAAAATTCAGCAATCCCAAAGACGTCCCTGCCGAAAAGCTGGAACCCGTCGAACGCATGATGAAAATCATGAAAGATTCAGGAATCCGTTCTTTTCAAGATCCGGGAACATGGGAAAGCTGTCTTTGCGCACTCGTTTTGGCGTTAGAACCAAAATGTCGCACCTATCGTTTTATGGAGGCTTTGCCGTTTAATAGAAACGGTTACGATGAATCGGATGTTTTGAATGCCCTGGCAAGGCTAGGATATTTTTCGCGACAAATTCCGGTTAAAGTAAACGAACTCGATCAACGGCTTTTTCCATCGTTATTCATACAAAAAGATGGAACTCCCGTTATTCTGGTTGCGCAAGAAGGCGACCGCATCAAAGTCTTTAAAAATGAAACGCTGACCTATCTCTACAAGGATCAGTTAGCACGGGACAAAGGCCGCGCCATCTTGTTTGAGAGATTTGACGAAAACCGTCCGTCAACGTCCAAATTCATCCGGGCAGGGACGAATTATGGCTGGTTTCGTGCGCTTATGGGCCGCTTCAAGGGCACTTTCGCACAAATTCTGACGGCAGGTCTTGTCATCAACGTGATCTCGCTGAGCACGCCCCTCCTGCTCATGCTGGTCTACAACCGCGTTATTGCTACTGGTACAATTGATGTTCTGCCCATGGTCCTGTTCGGCATGTTTCTGTCTGCATCGTTCGAAACGGTCTTGCGTGCCATACGTTCGCGTGGTCTTTCGTGGATTGCCGCCCGTATGGACAATATTGTCGGCAACAAAATATTCTCGCATCTCATCGGCCTATCCCCTGCCCTTATAGAGCGCGCTTCCGTGGCCGCGCAAATTGCACGTATAAAAACATTTGAATCTATTCGCGATTTCTTCTGCGGATCTGTCTTTTTGTCGATGATCGAAATGCCGTTCGTTGTGATCGCTGCTCTCGCTATCTATTTTATTGCCGGAAACCTTGTGTTCGTGCCCCTCGCCATGTGCGCCGTTTACTGCGCTTTATTCTATCTAATATATAAACGTGTAAAGACCTCTATCCGCCTTGCCGCTAAGGCGAGTTCTGCGCGTCAGCAATTCACAATAGAATCCTTTGAAAAGATACGCGGTATCCGCGCCTATGGCCTGGACAATTTGTGGCAAATGAAATTCCGCGATCTTTCGGGCAAGGAAATGATGGCGCATTTTCATCTAAATTTTCTGGGTATGGTCGGTGAGACATTGGGAAATGCCCTTACCATTCTGTCGGCCGTACTAGCCATCAGTTTCGGAGCGCATATGATCTGGGCAGGAGAAATCAGTACAGGTGCTCTGGTCGCTACCATGATCCTCGTATGGCGTGTTATTACGCCGTTTTACAGCATCTGTACGATGATCCCGCGCATGGAACAACTTCGCAACAGTATTATTCAGGTCAACAATTTGATGGATTTGGACACCGAAGCGCAACAAGGCCGAACTAGTTCCGTTCTCAGCACTATCAAAGGAAACATCTCTTTCAACAATATGGGACTACGCTATCAAGAAGATGGTGATTCTATTTTATCACAAGTTACATTCGAAACACGTTCCGGAGATTTCGTCGTGGTAACGGGCGACAATGGTGCCGGAAAATCCAGTCTTCTGAAAGTTGTCAAAGGCCTATACAGGCCAACTGAGGGATCGGTGCAGATTGACGGATTTGATATCCGTCAGCTTGATGCGACCGCTCTTCGTAAGCAGATTGCCTATATTGCGCAACAATATGACTTTTTTGAGGGAACCATTATCGATAATCTTCGTCTTTGCAATCCGATCGCCAGTCGAGAAGATATAATTTCTGCGCTCGATCTGGCCGAAGCAACGCAGGAAATAAACGCCCTTCCAGACGGTTTGAATACACAGATTGGTCGCTACAATGTCAGCGCATTGCCCGCCAACTTGATGATGCGTCTTTCGCTGGCGCGCCTCTACCTTCACACGGCACCGATCCTATTAATTGATGAAATATCCAACACGGTCCTATCGGGTCGTGCGGGGCGCAATTTGCGCGAATATCTGGCACGCAACAAAGGGCAACGAACCTGTTTCATGGTCACTTATCGCGAAGATTTCTTAAAGATGGCCGACACCATTGTTCTTTTGCAACGCGGGGAAACACCGATCATCGGCGCACCCGAAAAAATTATGAACCTGATACTGGAGGCAGCATGATACGCACATCCGATAACCTGATACGCCACCTCTCACAGGCGATCCAGCTTGAAGAAGCTGTAAATCCCGCAATTTTGCGCACGACTATGATGATGATAAGCGTTACCGTCATCGCTTTATCCGTTTGGGCGGGATTTACCAACATCAACGAAGTCGCACGGACGCCAGGCGAAATTATCCCCGACGGATATCAGCAGGTTGTCCAACATCTGGAGGGCGGAATTGTTTCAAAAATCAATGTTAAAGAAGGCGACAGCGTCAAATCTGGCCAGATTCTGTTAGAACTGGATGGGGGCGGCGTCTATGAAGATCTAAAACGTGCAAAAAACCGTAAAGCGACCCTTTTGATGCAAGAAGAGCGCTTGCGTGCCTTTCTCGAAAAACGTGCTCCTAACTTTGCCGATATCGAAGGCGCAAATCCCGCGCTTTTGGCGGACCAGACGAATTTTTTCCAGACCATGGAAAATAACAACGTAGAAGAGCGGAAAGTGATTCAAGAGCAAATCACGCAAAAACGCCGTATGATTCAAACACTTCATGCCGAACTTACCACAGCTCAAAAAAATCTTGGAATATCGACACAGCTTTATGAAAGACGCGAACAGCTCCATGCCAAGGGTTTCCTATCCGAAACGAAATATCTGGAATCCCAACAGGCTTTGAATTCCATTCGCGGCGATATCGCCCAAATACAGAACCGACTATCCGTGATCGCGGCTGAGTTGAACGAATATAATAACCGTCTTTCCTCCCTAAGTTATAGTCAGAATGACCGCGTGAGCGAACGCCTGGACGCAATTATCGCCGACAAAGCCCAAAATGATGAAATGCTCCAAAAGATGGAAGGAAAGTACAAACGCCTTTCCGTCCGCGCGCCCGTTGATGGCGCAGTCAAAGGTCTGGCTGTCAATACAATTGGGGCAGTTGTATCACCTGGGGAAACTCTGATGGAAATTGTTCCTGCAGGAGACGACCTTGTCGTTCAAGTAAAAATACCTCCACAAAACATAGCGCATTTGAGGATAGGACAACCTGTCAAAGTGAAGCTCAGTAGTTATGATTTTTCACGCTACGGTCTTGTCAATGGCACGCTTGAGAATATTTCAGCGACGACGTTTTCCGGCGAAGGCGGTGAGCGTTATTATCAGGGACGTATCAAGCTCGAACATAATTATGTTGGGAAGAATAAAGAAAATTCTATCGTTCCAGGCATGACGGTGATGGCTGAAATCATCACCGGAGAAAAAACCATTCTCCAGTATTTACTTAAACCAATCCATAACTCTTTAAAAACAGCCTTTAGCGAAAGATGAGGTCCATAGACATGCTCGCGCCTGATACCAATATCGTTCCGTTCTTGCGCAAGGAGGACGAATCTTTACGAATTCTTGTTGTCGAAGACAACCGCATTGAACGCATGTTCATGGAAGAGCAAATCAAAGATCTTGGCCACAACATGCTTGCGGCAGAGAACGGACAAGAAGCGCTCAACCTTTTAAGTGGTCCTGAAGGCGCAATCGATGTCATTCTTATGGACCGTATGATGCCGATCATGGATGGAATGACTGCTGTGCGCAAGATCAAGCAGGATACTAGATTGCGGCGTATTCCTATAGTTATGGTGACAGGAGCTACCAGCGCCCGCGACATGCAAGAAGGAATAGATGCCGGCGTCTTCTATTATCTTGCCAAACCGGTTAACGAGGATGTTTTGAAATCTGTTTTGGCCGCCGCTACTCGCGAAGCCTTACAAAATAAAGCGCTCGGTGAAGAACTAACACGCCATCAATCCAGCTTCAACCTGATTGACACCTGTAAATTCAAATTTCATACGCTTGAAGAAGCAGAATCCCTTTCCGCCTTCATGGCGCATTGCTTTCCTGATCCGCAACGTGTTTTACCCGGTCTTGCCGAGCTTATGATCAACGCCATAGAGCACGGGAGCTGTGAGATTGGATATGAAAAGAAATCCAGCCTTATAGAGTCGGGAACCTTACGCGCAGAGATAAAACGCCGTTCCGCCCTGACCGAGTACAAAGATCGTTTTATAGAGGCGGTGATCACACACAAAGACAATGGCGTTTATGCGATTATCACGGATCAAGGTCCGGGATTTTCTTGGAAACGCTACATGAACATAGAACCCGCGCGGGCCACTGACAACCACGGGCGCGGTATAGCGCAAGCAAATGCCCTAAGCTTTGACAAGTTGACGTACAATGAGAAGGGCAATCAAGCGATTGCCTATGTGAGTAAAACACCGCAAATCCAATGGTGATTCCATGTCAAAACTTCCTACCTACCTGATTCTGGTTGCCGGCATCGGCCTTTGGTTCATCAGCACAGGTCTTGCCTCAACATACAGTTACCGCAACTATCAGGAACACTGGCGTAACTCTGCGTTAGAAGCCGCGGAAGATATGGAAGATTTTTTTAGCGTTTATGACGATATGATGGCGAGCTTTTATGAAGTAGCCACTAGAGGCAGTAGCGTTGATAAAAAACTGTTACTAAGCGCCTTCCAGAATTTCCGGAACTGGCGCCTTGCGCATTATGAAAGTGGAAATGTCTCTTTTATGGGATGGTATTCTTTCAAGGACCCAAAGCAGGAAAGCTTTGGCGTAAACACAAGTGAAAAGAATCCTATAAATTTGGAATTTAGAGACGATATAAAAAACAATGAAGAGACGACCGACTCTTTATTCGACATCAAACCAACTGTGCCTTTTTTAAAATTAAACAACTATAACAAAGAAGAAAATCTTATTCTGTTCAAAAAGTTTGAAGAAGCTCCCTACGGATACCTGTTCATCATCGTCAATAAGATCTCCTTTGAAGAAAGCCTTAAAAATTCGCTCGCAAAGAATGAAACTAAAGTTTCTTTCAATGTAAACTGGGATGCCTCTCACCCAGACGGGTTCGAAAAGAAAGAAAATGCTTATACCAAACACATTCCTTTCGGCGATAAGGAGGTGGATCTAACATTTTATCAGAAACATCCATGGAATTTTTTCAGCCGGAACAATGTATCAGGACTTATAACCTCTGCTTTCGGATTCATTATTTTTATACTATTGCAGATGTATGTTCACGCTTTGGCACAAACATCAATGACATCAAAACAAGAAAAGGACACTGCCGAGCGAAAACTGAACGAACTGGAAAATTTTTACGAAGGCATTGTCGAAAATCTTCCGGGAATCCTTTTTATAAAGGATGTAAAAAACGGCTATCAATACCATATGTTTAATAAAGAAGCCGAATATTTCTTCGGGATACCTAGAGGGGAAATTACAGGCAAAACAGATTTTGATTACTTTAACAACGAAGAGGCTAGCTTTTTCCGCGCCATGGATGAATCCGTTATGGCTGGCGGTAAAGTTATCGACATTCCTTGCGAGGTAGTGACGACAGCAATTGGCGAGCGCTTTGTTCATACAAGAAAAGTTCCTATTTATGATGCCGACAATACGCCTAAATATCTTGTAGGGCTGTCTGAAGACATTACCGTGAGAAAGAAAAACGAGTTGGAGCTTGCCGACTATCGTAAAAATCTTGAAGGTATGGTTGATGAACGTACCGCCCGGCTGAAAGGCGCTATGGCCAAAGCAGAAGAGGCCAGCAGATTGAAGTCCGAATTTTTGGCAACGATGAGCCATGAAATTCGTTCTCCTATGAGCGGTGTTTTAGGCATGGCTGAACTCTTGCTCGATACACCACTCACATCCGAGCAAAAAAATCTGACAAAAACTATTTTAAACTCCGGTGAAGTCCTGATGAACATCATCGAAGATATTCTCGACTTCTCAAAAATAGAAGCCAACAAATTAGAACTCGATCCCATTGCCGTGAATATGTATGAGTTGGTGGATGATGTCTGCATGCTTTATTCTACCCGCGCACGCGAAAAAGCACTGGAACTCGTTGTCTACTACAAACCAGGTAGCGAACAATTCGTGTATGCAGATCCTGTGCGCGTACGTCAGGTTTTGGGAAATCTGATCAATAACGCCATTAAATTTACCTCGAAGGGCTATATCATCGTATCGGTTGATGAAATCAAAGATGAAAATATACCTTCCGACAAAGTTAAACTTCAATTCTCGGTTGAAGATACGGGTATCGGCATTGAAGATGGAGAGTATGACAAAATTTTTGAAAAATTCTCGCAGGCCAATTCATCGACAACCCGCAATTATGGTGGAACGGGCCTTGGTCTTTCCATTTGCCGCAAACTGGTAGAGATGATGGGTGGTCAGATTTCGGTTACAAGCCAACCCGGCCACGGCTCGAAATTTGAATTCTTCTTACCCATGACACGCAATCGTGAAGAAACCTTCACACAGCCAAAACCTGCGATACTCAAAGATCGCCGCATTCTCATAGTCGATGATCTTCCTGTCATCCGGCATATGTTGCGCGAACAACTTTCCTTGGCCGGAATGATATGTGACGTGGCGGACAGCGGTCACGAAGCCTTAATTCATCTGACAAAGGCGCGCGACAATGACAAGCTTTATGACATGATCATCATTGATTATCTTATGCCCGGAATGAACGGGGAAATGCTGGCGCGCGCTATCAACGACGAGCAGGATTTCCGCAATATATGCCTTATCATGCTGACAGCTGCAGGAAATCCTCTGATCGGCGATGACTACGCCGAGAAAGGGTTTTCGGCTTACATCTCGAAGCCTGTTAAAGCTTATAACCTGATCGAATCCATCGCCATCATCTGGCAAAAATATTCGGAAGGCTACACGGACACGCTTATCCGTATAGATTCCGGTTCAATCAATATCGTCAAGAACGAAGAAGATCACATGCTCCTGGAAGGAAAGAGCATATTGCTGGTGGAAGATAGCAGACTCAATCAGGCTTTTGCCGAAGAAGTCCTTTCACAACTCATGTGCGATGTTGTGACCGTTTCAAACGGTCAGGAAGCGCTGGATGAAATCGTCACGCGAAAATTCGATCTCGTTTTAATGGATTGCCAGATGCCCGTGATGGACGGTTTTGAGGCGTCACGACGGATAAGCGATATGAAGGAACAGGGAATTTTAGAAAAAGACCTCCCTATTCTTGCGCTTACGGCGAACGCGATGAAAGGTGATAGACAGAAATGTCTTGATTCCGGTATGGATGATTACATCACCAAACCTGTGCGCAAAAAAGAATTGAAAGATAAAATATTTTTCTGGATCAACAAGCAACCCCATGACGTCATTCACATAGAAGATGAATCGCTAGGAACGGCGGAAAAGGTAAAAACCACGAACGGAATAGTTTCCCTCCTAGAACGGGATGCCTATGAAGAGGCCAAGGCATTGCTGAAAGACAAATTCGACTTTTTGCTTGGATGTTATATTGACGATGTTGAAAGTTATATCCGTGAAATTCAGGACGCGCTGGCCAACGCGGACATGGAGGCTGTGATACGCCCGGCTCACACCATAAAATCAACGAGCAAACGGATGGGGGCCATGCAACTGGCGGAATTGGCGAAAGATATCGAAAGCGCCGCGCGCGAAGCTACCGAACAGCAGAACGGAGAATTTCAGGCGAGTGAGGACTTGCTGGAGTCGATCCGCAAGATGCCGGATCTTTTTGATCGCACGCGCAACGTACTAATCAATCCTGATGCGGCGAAAAGCGCGAACGGTTAGGCTTTTGCGCACGCGCGGCAGGTACCGTGCAGTTCCGCGTCCCAGCGCGACAGGACAAAGCCTTCCGCCTGAACGCGGATTGCCAGATCGCTGGGCAGATGGCACAAATGTGCCTCTGTCACGTCGCCGCAGTTATCGCACACCATGAATTGTGATCCATTGTGGCGGTGGTCCATGTCGCACAGGACATAGGCATTGAGGCTTTCAATACGGTGAACCAGCCCCTCTTCCGTCAAGAACTCCAGCGCACGGTACGCCGTGGGCGGTTTGGGGTCTTTCACGTATTTACCAAGGGCTTCGAGAATATCATACGCGCCGATGGGCCTACCGGCGCCGGCGATGATTTCCAGCACGTAACGGCGCGAGTCTGTAAAACGCGCACCCTTATCTTTGCATACGGCTTCCACCGTCTTCAGGAGCTTTGCCAGCTCGGTTTTACTCATTCCCTTGGACATACGGGCCTATATACAACGGAAGACCCGGGAAACCACGAAATTTCGTGTAACCCTGAAGAAAAATAGCTTTTGCTCCTAATTTTTGTGCATATGCGAAAAAGGGGTTTTCAGAGGTCTCTTTCTAGGGCATAGTCTTTTTGTTGTTGCATAGCAAAAGATTGGCCAAAGCTTTATATTAACAAAGGCTTATCTGTCTGATTTTTGGAGAAAGTGACAACAAAAAACTCTTGTTATTTTACATACTATCTGTTATTTGTGGCCGCGTAACATACTATTGCCCTATTTCAAGGGTTTAATCACCGCCCGTAAGCGAGTGTATGTGAATACCAGAAGACAAAGGACTGATTGATGAACCGGGAAATAATCGTACCAGTAATCCTCTGCGGAGGCTCCGGAACCCGCCTCTGGCCCGCCAGCCGTGAGACACACCCAAAGCAGTTCCTGTCTTTGATGAACGATTTTTCCTTGTTGCAGAACACGATGCGCCGCGCCCTGCGCACCTCCGGCGCCGATGCCTCGACGCTTGTCACCGTGACCCTGGGGGCGCTGAAAAATGGCGTTGCCGCCCAGTTGGCTGAAATTGATGAAAAAGCTACCCAGCATATCCTGTGCGAACCTTCCGCGCGCAACACTGCAGCTGCGGTTGCCTTCGCCGCCGAATATGTTCTGCGCGTTTTTGGTGAAGGCGCGATTATGTGGATTTTACCAGCCGACCACCACATCGAACGCGAAGACGTTCTGGCGAACTCTTTCCAGCATGCTCTCGCCGCCGCCAAAACCGGCAAGCTCGTAACCTTCGGCATCAACCCGACCCGTCCTGACACCGGCTACGGCTACATCCGCGTCGGCGAGGCCGATGCATCCGGCAAAGTGCACAGCGTTCAGCAATTCGTTGAAAAGCCAGATCTGACCACCGCTAAATCTTATCTCCAAACCGGCGAGCATCTGTGGAACAGCGGTATGTTCTTGTTCTCGGCGAAATCGGTTGTCGATCACTTTGCCACCCTGTCGCCCAAAATTCTTAAAGATGTGCGCCGCGCGATGGAAGTTGCCGTCCTGCATCCTTGCACGGATATCTACAATGCCATCGAAAGTCAGCCTTTCGACAAGGCCATCATGGAAAAATCCGATCAGGTTGCCGTTGTTCCGTGCAATCCCGAATGGTCCGATATCGGATCGTGGGAAAGTCTGTGGGACATCCGCGCCAAAGATTCCAACAACAATGTTATCGAAGGCCGTGCCGCTTGCCACAATGCAAAAGGTTGCCTGATACAGTCCAAAGACAAGCTGATCGCCGTTGCCGGCATCGACAATCTCGTGGTTGTTGAAACAGAAGACGCGTTGCTGATCACAAACAAATCCGACAATGACTCGATGAAAGCCATGGTCACAGGCCTGAAAAAGGCCGGTGCGCCAGAGGTCAGCGGCTTCGGCAATATCGCGCCGCAGGCTTCGCA
>QFQB01000110.1 GCA_003241475.1 Micavibrio aeruginosavorus | reverse complement strand
TCCATTTTGTCTGCATCAACCAAAGAGACCTTCCCGAATTCACGTCCCATGGCTTTCAAGCTATTCATGACTTTGAACGGCTCCTCCTGTGTACCCGGGTTGCGGATGCACAGGAAATCAGGCTTTCCCGGCGAGGGATTCCCCAACAGATCATTTTTACCTTCTTTGGCGTCAGCAGCCAGCTCTTTGGCGCGCTTCAAGAAAACGGCGTTACCGATAACATATCGAGAGAACATGCGGCGCGGTTCCGACATCAGACGCCAGACCCATTCCTTGTTGTGTTTGATGAATATCTGAGGGGCGCGCTGAACTTTGCCGCCTTTAAAATCAAGAATAGCGCCGCCGCAGATAATGAGGTTCGGCGCATCATTATTATCGGCAATTTTTTTCGAGACGCGCTCCTGCTTGGGCATACCCATCGCGAGTACGGTGACAGGCGCAGGCTTTGCCTTCAAACCATCCACATACGCTTGATCATTTTTGAAGCCATCTATTTTTAAAGAAGGCTTTACCCCGCTCTCGGCGGCAATGACTTCGCCAGCCTTATCCAAATATTCTTCCGTCGTGCCCAAAAGCGCAACATCTTTGCCGCGATACAAATCCATGATGCGCGGGATAAGATCCGTGCCGTTCAGATTAAGGCCGGGATCGCGCTCCAGCATGTCGAACAAACGGCGCATGCCGTCGCCGTCGCGAAGCACGTAATCGCATGCCAGAAGATCTTTCAAGAAGTTCCCCTTCTTGGCATCCTCTTCAGGTGTCTGTTTGGAGGCTTTGTCGGCAAGATTGAAAGCATGAGCATTGACGAACGCGATGCGAACAGGGCCTGTAACAGCATCCGGCTTTATTTTATCAAAAAACTGTTGTAGCTCCGCCTCGTCTTTGACGATGTGCATTTTTTTGACGAGGTCGATAACGGTGGGGTTCGTGCTCATTAATACGCTCCTGATCCAGTGATTAATACTCTAACGGTTTTGAAAATGATCACGATGTCGTACCAAAGCGACCAGTTCCGGATATACCAGCCATCCCAATAAATGCGCTGATTGAAACTTGTTTCGTTGCGCCCGCTGACTTGCCACAGACCTGTCAGGCCCGGGCGAACGGCGTAATATTGCTTGATCATGTCGCCATACTCGGCCTTCTGGCTTTCAAGAATGGGGCGAGGCCCCACCAGCGACATGTCGCCTACGAAAACATTCCAAAGCTGCGGAAGTTCATCAAGGCTGGTTTTGCGGAGCAGCTGCGAAATTTTGGAATCGACGCGCGGGTCGTTCTTGAGCTTCTGAAACTTGTCCCATTCCGCGCGCATGGCAGGATCTTTTGCCAGCATATCGTTCAAGATCGCATCTGCGTCTTTGCGCATCGTATTGAATTTCCAGCAACTGAACATTTTGCCCTTCATGCCCACGCGCTTGCCGCCATAGAAGATCGGCATATCGGACTTTTCGATTTTCTTGACCGTCCAGACGATCGCCGTCAAAACGCCCAATACAAGCACAGCCATGCCGGACACGGCGATATCGATAAAGCGTTTGATAAAGCTACCCGATGGAGAACGGATTTTATCGCGGCGATGCAGGATCATGATGTCGTTGCCGAAGAAATAATGCGGCTCCATGCCGTACACATCCAGCGTTTTGGTGTGCGGGATGACGCCGTACTCCACTTGGGACAGCTCCAGCGCGCTCATGTAGCTTTCGCCGCGCGGGCCGCGCAGTTCATCCATATTGAAGATGTAATAGTACTGCGTGTTGTCTTGAATAAATTTGGAAAATTGATCGACATCCTTGCGCAATTCCACATAATGGTGGGACTTGGGCAAAAAGGACATATCGAAGTTCGGATCATCGCTTCCCGTCAAAAGGACGACTTTGACTTCGTATCCCGTAAGCCCGTCGGCGTGGAACGCATAGAATGAATCCATGACCATGCGGGAATCGCCGACCAGTACAATCGGCAAGCGCCAGTTTTTCGAGTGGCTGACCAAGGAGATGGAAGCATAACGCCCCGACACAACCAGCAGCGCGCACAATCCCCAGTTCAGAAGGATAAGTAGCGGAAAGGAATGATGGTCGAGGAAATAAAAGTTAAAGCAGTCGAACAAGGCGGCAAAGCAAAGCGTTTTCAGGATGCCTTCCACCTGCCCTAGCCACGGCAAACGGCGCGAATAATGACCGCGCGTGGCAAAACGCCCCAACACACAGATGCACAGGAAGAAATAATAATAGCGCCGCGTGTCGAAGTGATGGAATTCGCCGGCCCAATCAAAAGTGCTGGATAACGAGACCAGAAACCCGGAAATCTGCACTGTGATCGCAAAGCCAAGAAAGAGCATTGCCACATCGAAAAGAAAAAGTATAACGCCGAGCTGACGCGGCACCTGTCTTTTGGCAACTTTTTGGTATGCGGTCATATTATCGGCAATCGTCTAAAAAATTTGTTTGAGCAGAACCATGATTTGCCGGACGAATTAACGCTTCATCCTTCAATTCATTAGATTTTCCGGCTGGCCGGATGTTGCGGCTCTATAGCACGATTAACGTGATATGAAAATAAAATTTTTGCTGCAACTGCACAAAATCTTAACGATTAACCATTTGATGTCAATTGAAACTGTAGGCCTTCATGAAGACCGAAACCGCGGCATCCAAAACCCGCTCCTTTTCGGCTTTTGTCGGCTCTCCGGCGTGAACTCCCAGCAAACAACGCATGTGAAGGCCGCTTTTGATCATGCCCATAAACAGACTGGCCGCCATCTCAACATCTGGTACATCCAAGAGTTTGTCTTCATTGGCCTTTTGGAGATAACCGGCCAGAAGCTGGTTCATTCGGCGCGGACCCGTTTCGTAGAACATCCGCGCCATTTCCGGAAAGGCGTCGCTTTCGGCAACGATGACTTTATGAAGTTGCAAGGCCTGTTTGGACAATAGAAGGTCTAGAAAATGCTGACCAAAAGCCCTGATCTGCCCCTTCGGGCTGCCATGGGAAACCAGGTCGGCTCGCAGGCTTTCAAGCGCCAGTTCACATCTTTCCGCAAGAACAGCGGCAAAGATATCGCGTTTATCCTGGAAATGGGTGTAAAGCGTCGGCTTGGAAACCGGCACGGCGGCGGCAAGCTGGTCCATGCTTACAGACTGAAAGCCGTTTTCGATGAATAACTTGCTCGCAGTTTCCAGTATTTCATCGCGTTTTGTCTTTTTCAGGGTGCTTGACACTTCGCTTGCCTCCTCCTATACTAAACTAAACGGTTTAGTAGAGAAAAGCAATGTCAAAAAAATCCGGTAAGAGCCTCGTCCTCGTTTTAGTCATCCTTGTCGCCCTAGGGGGCGGTTTTGCTTATTGGCTATCCACCCGCGGCCTTGAAGAAACGGACGACGCCGCAATTGAGGCCCATATCATCCCAATCGCGCCCAAAGTGTCCGGCTATGTCGTCGAAATCAATATCGACGACAACACGCATGTTAAAAAAGGCGATATTCTTTTGAAAATCGACCAGCGCGATTATATAGCCGCCCTTGACCGCGCAACCGCTGAATTGTCCGCCGCCGAAGCGCGATTAATAGCCGGCCAGCATAATTTTGCCAGCACGTCCGTCTCCGCCCCTTCCAATCTAACATCGGCGCAATCGCAAGTCGCTTCCGCCGCTGCAGATTTGAAAAATGCGCAGCAGACGCTGAAACGCCTGCAAACATTGAATGACGCGGCAAGATCGCGCCAAAGCCTCGAGGACGCGCAAGCAGAGGAAAAACGCGCGCGCTCTGCATTAGAAGATGCAAAAGCAAAACTGCGTTCTGCCGAAACAGCGCCCGATGCGATTGCGGCTTCCGAAGCGTCCGTCAAAGAATTGGAAGCGGCGGTCCTGCAGGCAAAGGCCTCGGTACAGTTGGCGCAAAACAATCTTGATGACACGATTATTCGAGCCGCGCAAGACGGCCGCATCACCAGAAAGAACGTCGAGGTCGGCGCCTTCGTACAGCCGGGCCAGCAATTGACCACATTGGTAGGCGATGACATCTGGGTTATTGCCAATTTCAAGGAAACACAGCTGGACGGCATGAAAAAAGGCCAGAGTGTCGATATCAAAATCGACGCCTATCCGAATATTTCCTTTTCAGGCAAAGTCGATAGCATTCAATCCGGAACTGGCGCGCGCTTTTCTTTGTTTCCGCCGGAAAACGCCACAGGAAATTTCGTAAAAATCGTGCAACGCGTGCCAGTCAAAATTATTTTCGATCAATCTCCGGGTGAAAAATACCCCACCGGACCGGGCATGTCGGTCATACCGACGGTCAATTTGAAATGAATGTCTCTTCCATCATAGATGGCGAAAAACATTACAACCCGTGGCTGATCGCCGTGGTGGCGTCTCTCGCTACATTTATGGAAGTTCTGGATACGACGATCACCAACGTCTCCCTTTCCCACATTGCAGGATCTCTCGCTGCATCGTCGGAAGAGAGCACATGGGTTTTAACATCTTATCTTGTCGCCAACGGCATTATCCTGCCGCTGTCTGGATGGCTGTCCGGCGTTTTGGGGCGCAAAAGATTTTTTCTGATTTGCATTGCGGGATTTACCTTCGCCTCCTTTATGTGCGGCATAGCGACCTCGCTTCCGATGCTGATTTTCTTCAGGCTTCTGCAAGGCCTTGCGGGCGGCGGACTGCAACCGACGCAGCAGGCCATCATCATGGATTCCTTTCCGCCAGACAAGCGCGGCGCTGTGTTCGGCATCACCGGCATTACCTTGATCTGTGCGCCCATTTTGGGCCCGACGCTTGGCGGATGGATCACCGATAATTTCAGCTGGCGCTGGATTTTCTACATAAACATTCCGGTCGGCATGCTGGCCTTTGCGCTTGTAACCGAAATGGTCAAAGACCCTGCGCATGCAATTGCCAAAGGCTTTAAAAGCATCGACTACATCGGCTTGGGACTTGTCGCTTTGGGGCTGGGTTGTCTGCAAATCGTGCTCGACAAAGGACAACAAGACGATTGGTTCTCCAGTTCATTCATTACAACCTTTGCTGTTATCACGGCGACATCTCTTGCCTTCGCCGTGATCTGGCTGTTGCGACAAAAAGATCCTGTTGTCGATTTGACGCTTTTAGGCGAGCGCAGTTTCGGCTTAGGCTCTATCCTGATTTTTATTACCGGCTTTGTTCTGTACAGTAGCTCTGCGTTGCTTCCCATTCTCGTCCAAAGCCAATTCGGCTACGATGCCCTTATGGCAGGATTAATTCTTTCTCCCGGCGCAATCGGCGTTCTATTTCTTATGCCGGTTTCGGGGCAACTCGTTTCCAAAATCCCTGCGCGCTATCTGGTATTGTTCGGTCTTACTCTGTGCGGCGTCGGATGCTTCATGACAAGCACACATCTTAACCCCAACCTTGATTACGGAACATTTGTGTGGATGCGCGCCGTGCAGATGCTCGGCATCCCCTTCTTGTTCATTCCTGTCAGTACGCTCGCTTTCATGAAAATTCCCAAAGAAAAAAGCACGAAAGCCTCCTCGCTCTTTTCATTGTCGCGCAATCTCGGCGGATCGGTCGGCATTGCGCTGGTCACGACGCTGGTTGCCAGAGGAAGCCAAACCCATCAAAACCATTTGATCGACAGGCTAACGCCGGGCGACCCCGTGTATGATACGGCCATCGATACTTTAACCGCGAACGGCATGGCGCACGGACTAACCCAAGCCGCCGCCGCCAGCAACGCTACAGGCACCATCTATCGTGAACTGCTTAGCCAATCCGCCATTCTGGCTTATGCCGATACGTTCTTTTACCTCGCCCTGCTCGTGGGCGCGGGAATAGTTGCGGCGCTTTTTCTTCCCCTGAACAATCCCCGCATGAAGGCCGATCCAGCTCCCGCTCATTAAGTCCTTCTTAACGCGTTAACTATTTCGCCCAGGGATGCATCCCAAGATTACAATTTTATTACAACAAACAACTCATAATTGTTTTGCAACGCACCATGATTCTATTCCTTTGCATAGACATTTTTGCAACTCGAATCCCATTGAAAGACCCCCATTTTCCCGAATATTAAGTTTTTTTAGAAACATAAAAAAAATTCAACGTTTTTAATCCCTTATTGTTTTCCAGAATTGGTTAATTTAAATATTTCTTTAACCTTTCATGCCACACTCAAGTATGAGACAATTTACTCGTAAATTTTACGATCGCCCCTCACTGGTTCTCATTCGAGAAACGACCACATGACAAACCGAGTCAAAAAATCGAGAAGCATACGCTTCCAACGAGTTTTTACTTATGGCGCCCTAACATTGGCAGCGTCCGCCCTCCCCTATGCGCACGCGTTTGCGCTGGACGATAATGCGTTGCCGACGGGTGGCAATGTGGTTGGTGGCTCGGCCACGATCGGTCAAAGCGGGAACAACCTGAACATCCA
>QFQB01000109.1 GCA_003241475.1 Micavibrio aeruginosavorus | reverse complement strand
GACAGCTGGAACTTGGGTTCCAAAGGATTTGCGGTTGAACTGTACGGCAACGATATGGATCTGGGCGGCATTACGCTTGGATCGGGCAGTTTCACCGCCTATGCCAAAAACAACGGCGGCGACGTCGCAGACATCACCATCTCCGATGCCATCGCCAAATCCGTGGCAGGAAGCTCTACCCTTACCCTGAACGCCGACAACAACATCAACAGCAATTATAATATCGGATCAAGCAACGGCGCACTGGACATCAACCTTGCCGCCGACTACGAAAATAACGGCACAGGCGACATCAATCTGGGCGCCATAACTCTTGCCTCAAGAAACGGCGCCATTAATCTGAACCGCCCGGTCGTCATGACAGGCGCGAACACGTGGAACGCAGGAACAGGTACAATCACAACCGGCTCGAGCGTTTCAATGGGCGCGAATGACCTGACCATGATTGCAGATGACGCCTCGATTGGCGGTAACATCACAGGCTCCGGTGCATCCGTCCTGACAATCCGTCCCTTCACCAATACGCAGGCTGTCAACCTCGGCGGCGGTGCGGGCGGCCTGAACCTAAACGATACGGAACTGGGCTATCTGTCCGGTATGTCCGCGCTTGTTATAGGCAGCACCGCCAGCATAGGCGATGTCGGCATCAACACATGGAATGCATCTTCGAAAAGTTTCGACGTACAGATCTTCGGTAAAAATGTTGATGTCGGCGGACTGATTTTGGGCGGCGGCGACGTTACGATTTACTCCAAAGGCGGTGATGTCACTGTTAGCGCTAATGGAACATCTAACAGTGCTGGCGATCTGAACATTCTCACAAACGGCAACATCACAGTCAATGCCGCCCTTGTAAACAACGGAACCGGCACGATGAACCTATTTGCCGGATGGGATGGCGCCAGCGCCATCGGCGCGCCCGGAGCCTTCGACCGCGACGCCGTTGATCTGGGCCTGACAGCCCGCGACATTACGCTGGGCACGAATGGCCGTATTTCCTCGAATGGAACCGGCACATCGGTCCTGATCGTTGCCAAGGATGACTTTATCAATAACTCCAGTTCCGGCGTTACGGCGATTTCGGCCGCTGGCGGCCGCTACCTTGTCTACGCAAGCCATTGGGATGAAACTATCAAAGGCGGCCTTACGGGGAAAAACCTCTACAACACGAATTATAACAGCACACCTGTTTCATCCGTTGCCGCAACGGGTAGCCACTTCATCTTTGCTGCCCTGCCGACCCTTACGGTGCGCGCAGATGATAAAATATCGCATGACGGTGCCGCCGTTACCTACACGTATACACTTTCAGGACTAGTTACAGGCGATCTCCTTGCCGATGCCTTGTCTGGCACACCGACCTATACGCTTGGCACACGTACCATAAACGATCAACCAATCATCCTGGGTGCTGGAACGCTTGCAAGCTCTCTCGGCTATAACATCGTTCGCGTAAACGGCAATCTGACATATACAGGTCTTGGCGCAGTGGGCTACGTCCCACCCGTGACACCAGTTGAAAATCCTTTAGATACATCTATCGTCAACCACGCGACGAACCTTGGTAAAACCAGCGTAACGGAGTTGACCCCTGCCTCTGAAGCTGGCGGTTTTGGAACAGTGGGACAGAATACGGATACAGCCGCCCAAGCCCAGAATGGTGATAATGGTGGCGAAAGCGAAGAGGACAGCGCTGAAGCTAAAGATGACAACAAATCGAACTATGACCCCCGTGCAAAAACAGGATGTCTCGTCAGTGACGGCATGACGGGTGGATGCTTGCTGTAAGAACTACCGCAATGCTGGCGGAATTTCCAAAAGCGCCGCAACGTGACCTTCAAGAAAACTTTCCGGCTTCATGAACTTCGTTTTCACACCGTTCTTAACCTCATAGACCGGTTCCAGCCTCGTGCGCGTTGCCAATATACCCACGGGGGCATTCACCACGTCTGCACTCGCGTAAAGACATTGTGTTATGCGAAACTCTATTTCTGATAATGGCTGATCAAACGTTTTTATCCATTCTACTGTGCGAGAGCATTCTATCACGCGGGCAAATTCCGCAGCGCGGTCGCGTTTTGCAACCTCGTTCTCCAGCTCCGGCCATAGTTTTTTTAAGCCGTCTCCGTGAACGAAACCCTTTTTTGCTTTTTGCCCTGCTATCATTTCATAACTGAGTTTTTCAACATCCAGAAAATATTCTTCTAAAAACGCCAGCGTAATTTCGGGCGTATCCGTACCATCAGAATCTTTATACTTAAAGGCGTTTGCTAGCTTAAGAACCTCTGCCGGAGAAGGTCTTTGCCTGCCGGTCAAAAGCGGCCATGCTATATCGAAATCTGCCATGGTTACGGCGTTGATGGTTGCGCGCACGCCATCGCGATGGATTTTGTGGGTCCTGTAAAGATGATGCAACGCATCTCCGTATTTTTCCTCATTCCGGCTGGCCTGCCCCTGCCCGCGCACCGTTTCCATTGCCTCCAAAAGCCCCAGAACGGAAAAAACGGGAAGACAGGCATGAGCCGTTAAACGCTCGCCCGAAATAGCGCGTCCCTGCAAGGCTTTGGGATTATTGCCTACGGCCTCCTGCGGTGTAATGCCAGGGCCGACCATTTTTTCGCCCCGCTTTCCGGGACGCGAACTGACATTCCCGGCCTTCATGGATAGCCACGGCGCACGAACCAACAAATTATCTATCGCCGGATTGTTTCTTGTCAGAGCTTCAAAAGCCAATCCTGCTGTTTTTGCGTACAGCCACGCATCGATCCGCGCATATTGCCGGTTCATGTTTTTTTCCGAATGCACTTCGGGCATTTCCCCGTGCACACCAGCTTTGGTGTAAAGATTTTGTGCCGCCAAGGCCTCCAGCGTACCGATCGCCACTTTGCCGGGGCAGAGCAAAATACCCAATTGTTGCCCTTGTATCGTGAGAGTTGAAGGCCCACAATCCGTCGCGCGTGCATCCGCTGCCGCACGGCCATGCACGGCCGGGATTTCCGTCACGCGTCCACCGCCGCGTTGCAGGGCATGGCCCCCGCCATTCATGATCGATGGCATGACGTTTTGCAGTTCGGGATATTTCCGGCGCATTTTTTCTGCAACGCGATACACATCGACACAGGCTTCATACTGCGCGAATTCAGCCTCACCCCGCCCATCCTGTCTGGTCGTATCGCTCTTGGCGATCATGGCGATGATCCGGCCGCGGCTTGCGACATGGCTACGATAGGTTTTATTCTCCAAGAGCGTTTCGAGCGTGTTGCCCAAGCTAGTCAAATCGGCAACGGATTCCGAAAGCGTCGTAATATCCATTCGGCTTCCTGTTTCACCGACAATATTTCCTGTTGCCTTCAAAAGAAGAAGCGCAGAAAGGGCGTGGGCAGGATGCGTTGTCTCTGCGATGATAAGTTTTTCCGACATGTCCGGATGCCTGCCGACAACTTGCAGACGACCGTAAATCATTGCCGGAATGTCGTGGCCTGCCGCCCTGAAATCTTCAGATGCGACAGCTGCGCATTTATTCAAAACCTCATCATCCTGTAGCCATTTCGTTAGCTTCACCTGAAAATGCTGTAAATCCGTTTCATCAATGCCTTTTTCTATGCCTGCAAGCTCTACCAGTACCTTTACCGTGGCAAGGATATCAATCGCATTATGGCGTATATCGATCGTTCCAAAGCCCAATCCAAAGCATTTTATAAGATAAGAAAAATCCAGAATGGATCGTTTCAAAGCAACGGCGTCTTTGCCACCGTCGTAAATGTTGATCCCATTGGCAATGTCCTCTGCCCAAAGAGCCAGAGCCTCACCCGTTCCGATATCCGATAAATCGCCTCGCTCTATTTTTTCGATGCTGGTTTTCAAACGCTTTAGGCCTGACCGCGTCCGCTCGTCGAACATAGGTTTAGACCGGATGGATTCGAGCGTTTCCAAGTAGCGAGCCCACGGTCCGGCGATGCAGAGCGATTCCCTGCTCGAGAACTTCCGCCGTAAGGTTTTCATTGCCGTCCCCATCACCTAGCGTCCATGCACAAGGGACCAAAAGCGGATAATGAATGGACACGCCTTCCCTGGCATAATCGTATTTTTCCAGCGCCGTTTCAAAAAGCCTGCGCTGATCCAATGCGACATCATAAAGAACGTTGAGCGTATTTAGAATTTCGCGCGCCTCATCCAGCGGACTTTTCCTATCACCTATAATCGGCGTTTCATACAAATGCGCTAGCGCTTCATCAAGACTCGCGGCTGTTGCCTGCGGATCGCTCATAATACGCGCCAGTTGCATCTGGGCGATTGTATAGCCGACAGTTGTCGGATTGGTTGGGTGCCCTGTCAAGCTTACCCATGCCACAGCATTCTCGTCTATGAACTGCTGCACCTGTTCTGCTGATATTCCCTGCTTTCGGAAAGAATGTATAACAAAATCAATGGAGCCAGCTGTCGTACTTTCAATCTTGTTGTGCGCCCAAACGACTTCGGTTGTTCCGATGGTGCGGGCCAAACGTGCGATGTGATTCATTTTTGCATCGTTGGCAGCAAGAAGCAATTGCTGTTGCGCGGACAATTCTTTCCAAAACGCAATATAAGCGTTCATGCGGTTTATTTTTTCATCACGGGCTTCGCTTCCCGTTTCTTCGCCCTGAATTTCGTATTTGCGTAGTAAGAGCGCATGGGCTTCTGGATCTTTGGAAGCCAGCACCTGCATATACCGTCCCGTCAAAAGGCGCTCGATCTTGCGTGCATAGTTTTTTATGGCTGGAGCAGGCTGGGGGGACATGGTGGGAACTTCCTGAAAATGCGATCTATTCTTTATAATGGATATTGCACCGGTCAGGAATAGAGACGCATGAAAAATATGCAAAAAAAGCCTGACGTTTACCGCGTCAGGCTTTTTAAAAACGTCAAAGGGCCAATTAAGCCGCTTGAATGTTCGTTGCGGCATCCTTGCCGCGATCAGACGTCACTTCGTAGGAAACTTTCTGACCTTCGTTCAGACCGCGCAGGCCTGCTTTTTCAACGGCACTGATGTGAACGAACACATCGGGTCCGCCAGCGTCAGGCTGGATAAAACCAAAGCCTTTTTGAGAATTGAACCATTTAACTGTACCTTGTGCCATAATGGCCTCCTTTTAAAAAACGCACATTATCGTGCAGTAAGTCTATGCAACATGCATAAACTTAATCCGAAGATAGCGTTGTCTTGAGATAAGGCCCAAAGGCAAAAGCAAGTCAGTACTGAATGTTCGAATATGGCAACACGATAACCTAGTGGCTTAGAATAGCAATAGTTTTAGAGAGCCCCTCTCCAGACAGACCGAAGACTGCAAACAAAGCCTGAAGATATATTTGTTTATTATCAAAAGGTTATGGAATATTGGCGCTTAGCATCCAGTTTTTTATAGCCAAAAAATCGGCTTGCGTCAGGCCGTGCCCTGCCGGCTTCACATCGAACGTCACGTCGGCTCCGGCGTCTTGCAAAAGGCCCGTAAGGGTTTTTGAATTTTCTATCGGAATGATTTGATCCATTAAACCGGACAGCATGAGGATTTTTTTGCCGCGCAAATCCGGCAATTCCTTTGGCCGGAACGGAACCATGGCGCGTAGCAAAATGGCTCCTTGCAGTGCTTCCGGGCGGGAGAACAATATACTGGCTACGATATTGGCGCCGTTGGAATACCCCATGGCGATCACGCGGCTTTCGCTTAAACCATACTGAACGCGCGCCTGCGCTATAAAATCGGCCAATTCATTTGTTCTAAAGTTCAAATCTGCCAGATCAAATACTCCTTCGGCCAGACGGCGAAAGAAACGCGGCATGCCGTTTTCAAGAACCTTGCCGCGTACGGACAAGATAGCGGAACCGGGAGAGACTGACTGCCCCAGTTCCACCAGATCGTGCTCGTCGCCACCCGTGCCATGAAGCAAGAGCAACACAGGCAGGGAAAGATCGCCCGGAACAAAAATATGTTTGAAATCCGTATCCATGACGGTCTCCCCTTTTCCTGTGTTTAGAGTGTCGGCAACGCGGCAGCGATAGCGTCGCGGTGCTGTTCATATTTGGATGGCAGTTTCAGCTCCTGTCCCAACGTTTCGACCGTCTCGTCGATGTCAAAACCGGGATTGTCGGTTGCCAGTTCGAACAATACACCGTTCGGCTCGCGGAAATAGACCGAGTGGAAGTAGTTTCGGTCTATGACCTGAGTCAGACGCATACCTTCGCCCTCCAGTCCTTCACGGACCTTCAACTCGGCCTCGTCATCTCCCACCCGCCATGCAACATGGTGAATGGTGCCGGCACCCGGTGCGCCCTTCCACATACCCGGAATTTCCCGCAGATCGACAATCCGGCCAAGACCATTCCCGCTTGCGGCGTAGCGATAGCGGCTACCGTCGCTGCCAACCAGCTTGAAGCCCAGCTGAGAGGTCAGAAGTTTGGCTGTTTTTGCCTGATCCTCGACCCACAGCGATACGCTGTGAAATCCGCGGATCGCGACATCTGGACCGATATCATCCGTCGTCCAAAGCGTATCATCCGACAGATTATCAACGCCGACAAATTCCAGCATCAAACCGTCGGGGTCTTGAATGCGGACAACCGTTTCATCGAAATGCTTTTCCGGTCCCTGATACTCAATGCCCAGTTCGTGAAAGCGATTGACCCAGAAGGATAGCGCCGTTTTGGGAACAGCGAAGACGATTTCCACGGCTTGGCCCGTTCCCGCGCGGCCTTTGGGAAGGTCGGGATGCGGAAAGAAGGTGAGAACCGTTCCCGGCGTTCCGACCTTGTCGGCAAAGTAGAAATGGTAAGTGCTAGGATCATCGTAATTGACGGTCTTTTTTATAAAGCGTAGCCCCAAAACTTTCGTATAAAAATCGAAGTTGCGCTTGGGATCGCTCGCGATCGCCGTAATGTGGTGTATTCCAAAAGATGTTTTCATGGCTTTGCTCCTTTCATCAAAAGCTTACTTGTTTACTTTGTGTTTAAAATTAGATCGTTGCGGCATTTTGTGCACAATGGTCTTGGCGTAATCAACACCCATGCCATAGGCGCCGAAATGTTCGGTTGTAATGTCTATGACGCCGTCATAGGTTTCTGTACGAGCCCAGTCGCGTTGTAGCTCTAAGGTTAATTGAACAGCAGAAATGCTTTCGGCGCCGTGCTGCTCCATGCGGCGCATCGCCGCGTCATGAGCTACTTGCGATGTTCCGCCAGAGGCATCAACCACCACGATCACTTCAAAACCCTCATCAAGGGCACATATCGTGGGAAACACGATGCACGCTTCCGTCCACAGGCCGGCGATGACAATTTTTTTGCGTCCCGTTTTCTTGATGGCGTCGACGACAGCTTTGTCTTCCCATGCATTCATACTGGAACGCTCCAGGGGGTCTTGCTTCAAAACATCGATCAGCTCAGGCCAGATATAACCCGAAAAGCTTTCCGTTTCGACGGCCGTCAGCACGGTCGGGATGTTGAAAAGCTTCGCTGTCTTTGCCATCGCGACCGTATTGTTTTTAAGTTGTTGCCGGTCGATATTCGTTACGCCGAACGCCATTTGCGGCTGATGGTCGATAAAGAGAAAAACAGAATTATCAGGTGTTAAAAGCTTGTCAGTTGCGGCGGTCATTTTTTCTTCCTTTAATGGGGTTCAATCTTGTTTTCGGCGTTTTTTTCGCCCTATGATTAAAGTCTAGATTAATTCATAAATAATGATAATATTGCTATTTAGAATAATACTATTCGAAATAATGGAATAATAAGCATGGATAAACTGGCCAATATGCAGGCGTTTCGGGCAATTGCCGAGACCGGTAGCTTTGCCGAGGCCGGCCGGAAGCTCAACCTTGCCGCCTCCGTCGTCAGCAAACGCATCAAAGATCTAGAAGATCATCTGGGCACACAGCTTTTCTTGCGCACGACCCGCAAAGTCACGCTCACGGATACCGGACAAGACTATCTTATTCACGCGCAACGCGTTCTGGACGAACTGGACGAGATTGAATCGGGCATCCGTCTTCAGGCACAAAAGCCAGCTGGCACAATCAAGCTCACGGCACCGCTCAGCTTCGGGTTACAGACACTGGCACCTGCCCTTGCCTCATATCTCGCCAAATATCCTGATGTCAGCATTAAGACCTATTTATCAGACAGACGCGTTGATATGGTGGCCGAAGGATATGATCTTGCTATTAGGATCGGCGCATTGGATGATCCGAGTCTTATCGCCAAAAAATTATGCGGAAGCCGCCGCGTTGTCTGTGCAAGCGCTACCTATTTGAAAAAATATGGAACACCCAGAAAGCCTGCTGATTTGAAAAATCATAATTGCCTGAGCTATATCAATCTTGCCGAAGGAAAGGCATGGCCGTTTTTTGCCAACGGCAGGAAAATATGGCAACCTGTCTCCGGGAATTTTTCTTCGGATAATGGGGACCTATTGCATCAGACAGTTCTATCTGACGGCGGCATCGCATTGTTGCCCTCTTTTATTATCGAAGAATCTCTTGAACAGGGGAAACTTGAAATTCTGCTCGAAGATTTTGAGGAAAAGGATTTTGATGTGTATGCCGTTTATCAACACACACGGCATCTTTCGATCAAAATAAGAACATTAATAGATCATTTAACCGTGGCTTTGAGAAAACAATGATATCTTACGACGTAGTCATCATCGGCGCAGGAGCTGCAGGGCTGATGTGCGCCATCGAGGCGGGAAAACGCGGGCGGCGCGTTGTCGTGCTGGACCATTCAGCAAAAATAGCTGAAAAAATCCGTATCTCCGGCGGCGGGCGTTGCAATTTCACAAATCTTCATTGCGCGCCGGAAAAATATATATCATCCAACCCGCATTTTTGCCGGTCCGCCTTGAAGCGCTACACGCAACACGACTTCATCGGCATGATAGAGCGTCATGGAATTTCTTATCATGAAAAGACATTGGGACAATTGTTCTGCGACAACTCTGCCAATGACATCATTCAGATGCTCATAGACGAATGCGCCTCTGCAAATGTAGCCGTGCAATCTTCTACTACGATAGACAAAATAGAACGAACTGAAGATGGACAATACAATCTATCTACCGGCAAGGGAATTATAAGTTGCATATCGCTGGTGATAGCGTGCGGTGGCCTGTCGATTCCCAAAATAGGCGCAACACCGTTCGGCTATCAAATCGCCGAACAATTTGGACACGGCATTATACCGCCACGTGCCGGCCTTGTTCCCCTGACCTTCGATCCGTATATTCTGAATGAGACGAAAGAATTGAGCGGCGTTTCGGTTGACCCTGCGCGCGTAAAAAGCGCAGACGGACAAGCTTTTGACGAAGCGATCCTGTTCACGCACCGCGGCATCAGCGGTCCGGCCATTCTGCAGATTTCCTCGTACTGGCAGCCCGGAGAAAACATTGTGATCGACCTGATGCCTGAAATCGATGTGGTGGCATGGCTGAAAGAACAAAGAAAAGAAACGGGCCGCACCGCCGTTCACACGGTTCTTGAAACCATTCTGCCCAAAAGACTGGCTCAGAAAATTCTTGAAAGCATGGGCATTGAAGGACGCATGGGCGACATACCGGATAATACAATCAAAAGCCTTGCCAAAAGAATCCAGGGCTGGTCTATCAAGCCTTCGGGGAGCGAGGGATACCGCACAGCCGAAGTTACGCTTGGCGGCGTCGATACCAAGGATATTTCTTCCAAAACCTTTGAAAGCACAAAACAAAGCGGGCTTTATTTCATCGGCGAGGTTGTCGATGTCACAGGACATCTTGGCGGATTCAATTTTCAATGGGCATGGTCTTCGGGCTGGTGCGCGGGGCAGTATGTCTAAAAGCATGCAAAGCATCGCCATCGGAGGCATTACAATAGAATCCCCCGTCTTCCTTGCGCCGATGTCGGGCGTGAGCGATCTACCTTTCCGGAGAATGGTCAAAAAGCACGGCGCAGGGCTGGTTTTTTCAGAAATGATTGCAAGCCGCCCCATGGTCGAAGAGTGCAAACGGGGAAAGCGTGCGCCAGCCGATTACGCAGAGGAATTTCCCATCGCCGTCCAGCTTGCCGGGTGCGAGCCGGATGTCATGGCCGAGGCCGCAAAAATCAACGTGGATCGCGGGGCCGCCATCATCGATATAAATTTTGGATGCCCCGTAAAAAAAGTCGTCAATAACTTTGCCGGATCCGCCTTGATGAAGAATGAAGCGCTGGCCATAAAAATCATGGAAACCGTGGTGAAATCCGTCGAAGTTCCCGTCACCGTGAAAATGCGCCTTGGCTGGGATGAAAACAACCGGAACCCTGCATCCAACACAATCGATCGATTCATCGAAAAGCAATCGGGAGTGGACATAATTACTACTTTCCCGTTCCTTGTCGGCCACAAGGAGGAGATGTCGTCTACTCTGTGGGGCTTCAAAAATACTCAATACAGAGATATGA
>QFQB01000022.1 GCA_003241475.1 Micavibrio aeruginosavorus | reverse complement strand
AAAGGCTTGTTGCCGGAAAAGCGTTCCCGGCAAGAGCATTATGTCCAGATTATAGGGATTATTAGCGGGACGCCGAAGCCACGACCGTAACGTTGCCTTTTGGCTTGGTGTGCAACCACCAGGAATCACGGTTGATGGAGAAGATCGGCTTGTACCAGGAAACGCGCTCCACATTTGTTACGGTCTTGATCTGGTTGTCCAGAAGCACCGCGCCATTGTCGGTGTAGACGACCAGAACAGCATGGGGCACGTTTTTTTGCATATCCTGCAAGATCAGGATGCGCATGCGTTCTTCGGGAATGCCCAGAGCGCGCAAAGCAACATATTTCGTAATGGCAAAATCTTCGCAATCGCCGCCGTTTTTCAAAAATTCCATCGGCGTGGCCCAGTAATCAGACTGGCCGTAGATTTGAGAGTCGTTGATGTAAGGCACGCGGTTAACAATATCGTTCACGCCAGCAACCATTTTGTTAACAGGCAGACCGCGTAAAAATTCAAGCTGGGCTTTGAACGCCGTCATTTGTTGTTGGCCGCCGGCTGTGTTCAAAGCCGCATCGAAACGTTCAAACATACCTGTCCATTTAGTAAAGGCCGTGAGCGAGCTGGACTGTTTTTCGGTTGAACCGAACAATTTCGGATACTGGCCCATCGGGGCATAAGCAGATGCCTGTTGGAAAGCAACGCGGGCAGGAACATCTTTAATGCTCGCGGCACGGGCTGTTTTCGCACCTCCGGCGATACCTGCAAAGGAGAAGAAGAGAGTCATGGATGTCATCACCGAGCGGAGCATGAACTGCTCGATCAGGGTGCGGCGAATGACGGAACCATTGACGATGCGCTCGTCTGATAGAACGCGACCAAGTGGTTTACCGGTGGATTTGCTGACGATTAGGGCTTTTTGAAGTTCGGCAGGTGACAAAGATCCGTTGAGAACAAGAAGCTCCCCAAGGCGGTTTTTGTGCATACGGATTTTCAGCCCCGTAAGAACCCCCCGATACGCTTGTCTTTCGTGGATAATATCCTCCACAGAAACCCCTTCCCCGTAACTATTAAACTCGTAAACCCTAGTTTTCCCACCTTCCAGTATCCCTCAGAAAGGTTTATGAATTCCTAATAAGCGGATAAATAAATCTGGAAAATATGGTTAAAAATAGCTTAAGGTTTGGGCCTGAATTTAGGGGCAAGGCATGCAAGATCAGCAAAAGCTTATAAAAAACGCTACGGGTGCGAAGATCATGGTCGTCGGCGACATGATGCTGGATACATTTATATACGGCGATGTCGAAAGAATTTCACCCGAAAGCCCTGTTCCCGTTCTGGCGATCAAAAGCGAAGAACGCATGTTGGGCGGCGCGGGAAACGTGGTTGCAAATTTATGCGCCCTTGGCCTCAAGCCGTTGACCTTTTGCATCACGGGGAATGATGCGCAAGGCCAAGCGGTGCTGGACATCATGAAAAATTTGGGTGCGGATATTGCTGGCGTTGTTAAGGATGAAAGCCGTCCGACCACAATGAAAACGCGTTATCTGGCGCGCCATCAGCATTTGTTGCGCACGGATTACGAAAGAACGCATGCGCTGCCTATAGACATTGAAACGGCTATCTTCAAAGGCATAGAAAAGGCGCTGGGCGATGTGAAGTCGATCATTCTATCCGATTACGGCAAGGGAGTTCTGACCAAAACATTGATCGAAAAAATCATTGTAGCGGCCAAAAGCAAAAAAATCCCCGTTCTGGTTGATCCGAAGGGCAAAGATTACTCCATTTACAAGGGGGCGGATTATGTAACGCCCAATCGAAAAGAACTGGCGGAAGCTACGGCATCATCTTCGTTAAAATCCGATGCGGAAATTACGGCGGCCGCGAAAAGTCTTTTGCAATCAAGCGGAATTGGTTGTGTGATCGCAACACGTTCGGAAGAGGGCATGAGCGTCATTGATGCCAAAGGAACAATTCTGCATTTGCCGACGCAGGCGCGCGAAGTGTTCGATGTGGCGGGTGCGGGCGATACGGTCATTGCAACTATTGCGGCGGCGCTTGCGGGCGGTGCGGATATCGAGAGCGCGGCACGTTTGGCCAACACGGCAGCAGGCATTGCGGTGTCCAAGGTCGGGACAACGCCGGTCTATCAGAATGAGTTGATGGACGCATTGAGCAATGTACAAACTGGCGGGTGCCGTATTTCTCCGCTGGCTGATGAAAAAGCGGCTCTGGAGCAAGTTCGCAAATGGCAGGCACAAGGGTTGAAGGTTGGCTTTACCAACGGTTGCTTCGATATCGTTCACAAAGGCCATGTCACCTATCTTGACGAAGCGCGCCGTCATTGCGATCGCTTGATCGTGGCCCTTAACCATGACAAATCAGTAAAAATTCTCAAAGGCCCGACCCGTCCGATCAATGACGAGCAGGCACGGGCCGCAGTAATCGGTGCGCTGGCGTCCGTTGATATGGTTGTCCTGTTCGGTGCGACGGTGGCCGGGGCGGACAATACGCCCTGTGCTGTCATCGAATCTTTGCGTCCCGATATCTTCTTCAAAGGCGGCGATTACACGATCGACCAATTGCCCGAAGCCAAAATCGTGCACGGCTATGGTGGCGAGGTGGCATTGATGGGATTGCAAGACGGCTACAGCACCACAAACATCATCGCCAAGAGCGCTGGCAAAACAGCGGCTTAATCTCTAGTTAGTGGCTACCATCCATTTTTAACACAATATGTTGTGGTTTTTTTATCGTGGGCGCTTGACAACCATCTTCTTATTGAGAATAATTATCACTATCAAGTTGGCATATCTGCCACGTCCAAAGCCTTCATTTTCAACCGCCTAAACATCAGGAGGGTGCCCATGTTGCACGATCTCTATCTGCTGTCTTGTTACTTCGATGGACCGCAAGCCGTTTTATATGAAGAAGACCTCAAACGCAGATACGGGCTGGAAAGCGTGCGCGAGGCTTTGCTACAAGGCTCGATAGAGCTTTATTGTGCACCATGTACCAAAGGCCCGGGGAAATTCTTTTGTCGTCTGTCGGCAAGAGGACTTTCGCAAGTTCGTGCCAGTCTGATCTAACTCTTGAAACGGGTCTATACGCGAGTCGTGATCCTTGCTAGACTGGCAGGGTTATATTTTCAACCCGCCCCTTCATGGATCCCGCCATGCCCGTCTTGAAAACAAAACTTCCCTACCTAGCCCTGACCGCATGCGCCGCTTTGGCCGCTTGTAGCGTTCCCAATTCTTTGCCCCGTGGCTATGTCTATCATGATCAGCCCTACAAATCGCCGAATCCGCCGGAATCATCAAAATTTACAGCGGCACAACGCTCAACTATGGGGCCGGAACAAGCTGACCAGTTCCGTCTTGCGCTTTATAGTCTTGTCGAAAAATTGACAGAACGTGCAGGTATGCCGCCCAAGCCTGTCTATGTGCTAAAGCCCGATCCGATGACACCGTTCTATGCCAACATGGATAACGACCTGCGCGAATCATTGCGTCATATAGGTTACCGCCTGTCCGACACGCCTGAAGGGGCCTATGTCATGGCTTACACAGCTGTGGTTGCCAAAAAGGTTAAGGGCGCGCCGGCAGATGACGCGACGCCGAATACCCATCTGGCGCTTTATGTGTTCGACGGCGTAGGTGAAAACGCCAAGCGCTTGACGCAAGAAGAAGGTGATTTCTACATACGCGGCGCGGAAGAGCTTAACGTCCGTTTTGCCTCTTTTCCCGGCGTCCTGATCCCAGAGCCAACCGGCCCTGGCGGCAATTTCCAGCAATAATCCATGCGTCGGATTCCTGTCACGCTCGCTCTTGTCTCCGCCCTTCTGACAGGGGGGTGTGAGCTTGTCGCAATAGGCGTGGCGACTCCGATGATCGCGCAACAAAAACAGGTCAACCTGACCAACGCATCTTATGCTGCGGCGGAGACGTTGGGCCAGCAGGCAGGAAAACGCTTCCGTCATGAACGCCCGCTGATGGTTGAGGACCTTCAGGAAATCATCGATATGAATCAGAAAAAGCCCATCGCCAACCCAAAAGTTGGCCGCGTCCTTTCCGCGCAGATGCGCTCGCGCTTCAAACAGCTTGGATATAACGTGGTCGATATGACGCCTTATCGCGGCGAAGGAAGCGATCCGGGCGCGGAAGTCTCGGGCACTTACGAGTTGATAAACAGCCGCATGAATGTCTTCTTGAAAATGGCGGACAAGCGCACGGGCGAGGTCATCACCATCTATGAATATTCTCTTCCGATAACCTACGACATCAAAAAATACATGACCGGCAACGCCAATATGCTACCGCCGCTTTGGACGAATTAATCGTCAGCGAGACATCAAAACCTTGTAGTAATTAAAGGTCCCATCAGCGCATTTGACGCAGGCTTCGAGCGCGGGTGTGGAAGTCAGTTTGGCATCATCCAGTTTGTTCGCAGAGCCATCGGCGATAAAGGCGCCGTTAAATTCGCTTCCAACCGCATTGATGCAACCGTCTGCGGCAGGGTCGGTGACATCTCTCAAATCAATAGCCTGTTTCGCGCTGCGGTTGATCTGGCTGCAAAAGGCCTCCGTAACGTTTGGCAGAACAGCGATCAGCTCTGCCTTTTCTTCGCCGGATGTATTCAGACCGACGTCGGTCAGATGCGTCGTGCCGTAGAATTGCCAAGGCGTACCGTCGTTGATCCCTTCTTGCGGCAGCTTATACTCCACGCCGCCGCCTTTGACGCTGAAAATCTGGCGGCCCAATTCATCATTCGAATCGCCGTATGTAGAGTCGATATTGGTGCCGAAACGCAGGTCTGTTTCGCTGTATCCTTCATGCATCACATAGTTGACGCCGCGGCTCAGCTCGCCCGCATATTGTTGCACCTGTGTAGCGGCAATTACAAGTTTGTCCCCGTCAATCCCTGTGCCTTCCTGAAAGCTGCCTTTGAGAAGGACGATCAAAAGCCCCATCAGGAAAATCGCGCCGATGATGTAAATCAGCATGTTTCCGGCGCGGGGGTTTTGTGAAGCTGTATGCATATCAGTGCGGGGCTACCGGCAGACAATCGCGGAAATAGCGGCAAGCATCGACGGCTTGTTGTTGTGTTAGGCCACCAAGGCGCGCGCGGAAAAGAATGCCTTCAGCTGTTTTGAGCGGCACGACAATCGGACTGGCGTGGGCGAGGTTGGTCGGTAGTTTCGTGTGGGCGTAGCGTAGCGCATCGTCCGTGGCAACGCGGCTGGTGTAGGCGCCGATCTGCACGGACCACAAATCGGATGCGACAGGTGCTTGAGGTTCCGGCGCAAAAGCAACGGGTGCCGGCTGTTGCGCGGGCGGCTGGATGGCAGGGGGCGTCAGGACATTCGCGGCATTTTGCGAGGCTGAAGCCAGTTTCATTTGCTGCAGTTTTTCATGATCGCCTTTGTATACGGCGGCGGCGATCAAGCCTGTTTCAACGCGGCGGGCATTCATGGCGTCGTAATCGCCCTCGCCGGTCAGTTCGCTGTAATCGCCGCGATTAACGGCGCGTTCGGCATTGGCGATGGCCTCTGCCATAAAATCAGGCGGCGTTGGTTTTGCCGGCGCCGGAGCGGCAACGGGCGTAGCCGCAAAATTCTGCATCGCCTCTTGCGGGACGGCAAGTTTGCGCCCCGTATCAAGAGCGGACAAGGAGGTGTAATCCGTCGAGCGGCTGATCGTCAGCGCTTCGGGCGCACCTTGAGCTACGGGGGGCGTCAATGGCTCGGTTTTCAAAATCGGTTTTTGCATCGGAATAGGGGGGCGTTCCAAGGCGGCTGTCTGAACCGGCGGGGCAACGGGCGCTGCTTTTTGTTGCGCCCCCGCATAGCGCACATCGGTTGCCTTAAAGCCTGCATCAAGCAAAGAAGCCATGTGGTCGTTGCGCGATTTCCAGCTTCGGCCGCCGAACACTACGCCGATCAAGCGCTGATCGCCATGCTTGGCCGAGGCAATCAGGTTGAAGCCGGAGGCATTGATAAAGCCCGTTTTAAAACCATCCATGCCTGGATAGGTGTTCATAAGCCGGTTGTGGTTGGTCATGGTCTTGCCGCGGTAGGTGAACTGCTTCGTGCCGAAATAACGATAGTAATTCGGATAACGAATCAGGATGTAACGGGCCAGCGTGGCCATGTCGCGGGCGGAAGAAACCTGCGCTGGATTGTGCAGGCCCGAAGCATTCACGAAATTTGTGCGGGTCATCCCGATATCGTGGGCGCGGCGGGTCATGCGGACGGCGAAGCGGGATTCACTCCCGGCCAAATGTTCGCCGATAGCCACCGCGATATCGTTGGCGGATTTCGTCACTACAGACAAAATAGCATCCTCCACCCGGATTGAAGCCCCAGGATTGAGACCGAGCTTACTAGGTTGCTGAGAGGCCGCATGTTGCGAGATCAGAATTTTGTCGTTCAAGCGGACATTGCCACTCTCTAGGGCATCGAAAAGAAGCATAAGAGTCATGACTTTGGTCAGGGATGCGGGGTGAAGAACCTTGTTGGCGTTTTTCTCCGAAATAACAGCGCCCGTAGAAGCATCAATGATGATGGAAGCATATTTGTTGTTTTCGGCCGGAGCGGCGGCCTTTTTCGTGGTTTTAGCATACCCTTCATGCGGCAACATGAGGGCAAAAGCCAAAATTGATATGATTGTCAAAATACGACGCAACCTGAGATCTCCCGCGGCTTTTAAGGCTTATATGGTTCTTTTGCCGCTTCTTGTTGATTTTCTGTTAACATTTTAACAGAAGAAGATTGAAAACACCCTAATTCCATCCGATAATTCCACCGGAGTAAACCTGCTTTGTATTTTAGACAACAAGATCTTTCCTGTCTAGAAAACTGCCCGAAAACCAAGATTTGTGCAGCGCACAAAAAACAATTTGACGGACCCGCTTATTGGTGGTATGTTAGTATTGTGCGATGCAATAATTTACAGAATACCATCGCTCAAACCCCATAGGAGGCCGATATGGCAGCGAAGAAAAAGAAGACAAAGAGTGTTGCTAAGAAGACAACCGCCACTGTTCTCAAGAACAGCGCAAAGCCGGTTGCCTCCACTGTCGCTGCCTTTAAAGGGTTTCCGCAATTTCAACCGTTCAAACTGGAGACCAACATGTTTAAAGGAAACAAACAATTCGAAAAAATCGCGCAGGATGCTGCCGTGATTGGTCAGGACCAGGTCGATGCCCTCGTTAAATCCTCGACGATTTTCGCCAAGGGAATGGAAGACATCCTCAAAACCTGCATGGAAATTGCGCAAGATGCCGGTGAGAAAAGCCAGTCTGTTGCCAAAACCGTTATGTCCTGCAAAACGCTCAATGAGTTCACCGATGTTCAGACGCGCCTTGCGCAATCTTCGTTCGATGATTTCATGACGAACGCAACGACGATCTCCGAAAAGGCTGTGAAGCTGTGCACCGAGGTTTTTGAGCCCATCAACGACCAAATGGGCAAAACGATCAAAAAAGCCTCTGACTCGATGGCGGCTTAATCTGATCGTCACGCAAAGATTAAAACCCCGCTTCGGCGGGGTTTTTTCTTGGTCAAAAGCCTTAGGGTGTGGGGCTTTCAATCGGCGCTCTGCTGGACTATATTCATACCCATCCGCCCTTTTTTGCGTTAAAATACTAAGTACAGAATTTTTGGAGAGCCATGCGTTTCACACCGCCCCGAATGGACGACGATGATACACCTGCCTTGCCGCCGCCGGACGACGGTAGCAACGATTCCGGCGACCGTGAAAACGAACGGCAAACCGGTCTTTTGCTCAAACCCCGGCCCAAGACCAAAAAGCCGTCTATGTACAAGGTATTGCTGTTAAACGACGACTACACGCCGATGGAGTTCGTCGTTCATATTTTGGAAAGGTTTTTCAACAAGAATAGGCAGGAAGCAACCGACATCATGCTCCACGTCCACCGTCGGGGAGTCGGGATCTGCGGAATTTTCACCTATGAGGTGGCTGAAACGAAAGTGGCGCAAGTCATGGACTTCGCGCGCGCCAATGAACAGCCCCTGCAATGCACGATGGAAAAGGAGTAATAGAATATGCTCTCCAGAAATCTCGAACAAACGCTTCACCGCGCTTTGGCTGCCGCCAACCAGCGCAATCATGAATATGCGACGCTGGAGCATTTGCTGCTTGCCCTGACCGAAGATCAGGATGCGATGGCCGTGTTGCGTTCCTGCGGGATTTCTTTATCCGATCTGCGAGATCAGCTGGAGCAATATCTGGATCATGAACTAGGATATCTGGCCGCCCCCGAAGACGAGGAAGCAAAACCGACGACGGCCTTCCAGCGCGTTTTGCAACGTGCAGCAATTCATGTTCAATCATCCGGGCGTGAGGAAGTTACGGGCGCCAACGTTCTGGTGGCTCTTTTCTCCGAGCGCGAATCCCATGCGGTTTACTTCCTGCAAGAACAGGACATGACGCGTTTCGATGCCGTCAATTACATCAGCCACGGTATTGCCAAGGTGCCGGGTCAGAACGACAATTCGAAAGGGGCGGCCCGCGGCGCGGATGAGGAAGCAACTGATGCTTCCAATGCTTCGAAAACAAACGGCGAAGCGTTGAAAGCCTATTGCAAGAATCTGAATGAAAAAGCCAAGACGGGAAAAATCGATCCGCTCATTGGCCGCCAAAAAGAAGTGGACCGCACAATCCAGATCCTGTGCCGCCGTAGCAAAAACAATCCGCTCTATGTCGGCGATCCTGGCGTGGGCAAAACGGCAATCGCCGAAGGACTTGCCAAGAAAATCGTCGAAGGACAAGTGCCGGATGTTTTGAAGGGCGCGGTCATCTATTCGCTGGATATGGGATCGCTTTTGGCCGGCACGCGCTACCGTGGTGATTTCGAAGAGCGCATCAAACAGGTTCTGGCCGAGCTTGAAAAAATAGACGGAGCAGTTCTGTTTATCGATGAAATCCATACTGTGATCGGTGCCGGCGCGACAAGCGGAGGCGCGATGGATGCAAGCAACTTGCTCAAGCCATCCCTGTCGAACGGCACGCTGCGCTGTATCGGTTCGACAACCTATAAGGAATACCGCAACCATTTCGAAAAAGACCGCGCACTCGTGCGTCGCTTCCAGAAGATCGACGTCTATGAGCCGACGCTCGATGAGGCGGTTGAAATTCTCAAAGGCCTGAAATCCTATTACGAAGAGCATCATCAGGTTTCCTACACCGATGAAGCGCTCAAAGCCGCTGTCGATCTTTCGGCTAAGTACATTGGTGACCGCAAGCTCCCCGACAAAGCTATCGACATCATCGATGAAGTCGGCGCGGCGCAGATGCTGTTACCCGAGGATCAGCGCAAAAAAGTTATCGATGTGACAGACATTGAAAATGTCATCGCCGTGATCGCGCGCATTCCGGCAAAATCGCTTACCAAAGACGACAAGACGGTTCTCAAAAATCTTGAGCGCGATCTTAAAACGCTGGTGTTCGATCAGGATGAAGCCATCAACACGCTGGTCGATGCGATCAAACTTTCGCGTGCGGGTCTGCGCGACCCCGACAAGCCGATCGGATGCTTCTTGTTTTCCGGCCCCACGGGCGTGGGCAAAACCGAAGTTGCCCGTCAGCTCGCCAAGACGATGGGCGTGGAACTGGCGCGCTTTGACATGTCCGAATATATGGAGCGCCACTCCATTTCGCGCCTCATTGGTTCGCCGCCGGGATATGTCGGATTCGATCAGGGAGGTTTGCTTACCGACAAGATCGATCAGCAGCCGCATTGCGTGTTGCTACTGGATGAGATCGAAAAAGCGCATCCGGACATCTACAATATTTTGCTACAGGTCATGGACTACGGCAAACTGACCGACAACAACGGCAAGGTTGTCGATTTCCGCAATGTCATCTTGATCATGACGACGAACGCAGGAGCCGCCGAACTGGCCCGCGCGCCCATCGGGTTCGAGCGTGAAGTGCGCGTCGATGAAGACAAAGAAGCCATCAACCGCATGTTTACGCCGGAATTCCGCAACCGTCTGGATGCCATCGTTGCGTTCAAGGCATTGGGTCAGGAAACGGTTGTGCGCGTTGTCGATAAATTCATCGCGCAGCTTGAAGCGCAGCTCACCGAGAAAAATGTTGCGATTGTTCTATCGGATGAAGCCCGCGGCTGGCTCGCCAAAAAAGGCTACGATCCCGCGATGGGCGCCCGTCCACTGGGCCGCGTTATTCAAGAACAGGTCAAACGTCCGCTGGCCGAAGAGCTGTTGTTCGGCGAACTGACCGAAGGCGGTACCGTTCATATCAATGTCAAAGACGACAAAATCGTCTTTGACATCGAAAAAGATAAAAAGGCTCCGAAGAAAAAGCCGGCAACCAAAGAGACGGTTGAATAATTACGGATTGGTGCGGACGCAACGTCCCATGCGCCAGTCTCTCTTCCATCGCCAGCCGGTTCTAGTGCCATCTACGAAACTAATAGCAAAGGCATCGCCCGCATGACTCTCAGTTGAGGAAAAATACTCGTCTGCATTAAAGTCGCCAATATCGTCTTTATTGTCGTACATAACTTGTAATTCTTCTAATGCGGGTAAATACCAATCATCGTGGCCATGCGCGACGAGGTTGGCGCATTGCGTGGCCTGATAATGTCCTTGAATGCCCGGATCGGTGTTGCTGTCTTCTTGTGAGCCTCCGGGTCCAAGGGCAGAAGTGTTGGCCTTTCCTGTATTGGCATCTGTAATGAAAGTTTCAACCCAGTTAGTTGAGCCATCGTTCCATGAGCCATGGTTTTGAGCCACGCTTGCTCCGGTCGTAAACATCTGGACATTGCCGTCGGGCGTATCGCCCGCATAAACGCTTCCATCCGGACAAATATCACCCGGCTCGGCGCTAGCACCGCAAGGAAGCGGAGTAACAGCCAGATTGTTGCAGGGCTTTGCGCCGCCGCCATTCGGATGAAAGACGGCGCAGCTTCCGTCTTTGGGCGCACCCTCATTGTCATCCGATCCATCGTTGTTGTAGGAAACGTTCGCGCAACCGCGCGACTGCAATCTTTTGACAGCCATGTTAATGGCATTGGTACAATCTTGTGATTGATAGCCTTGGGCTTCGCTTGCGACACCTGTGATCGTCGATGTATTCCCGCGTGAGTTTTGCAAAAAGACGTAGGAGATCAGCCCGAACAGGGCAACGGCAATAAAAAGCATCCAAATGGCGCTACCGCGCTGGGAGTTGGTTCTCATAATTTCATTCTATCACATCCGCCGTGCCATAAAAGCCCCTCGTCAGGGTGAGTATTTGGCTATATCCTTTGAAAAACGGAACAAATCAGGAAGTGGGCCGTCGGCCTTGCCATTCAGAAAGAAGACATTTCATGACCCAAGACCAGATTTTGACCTTTGCGATCATTGGCACAACGGTTGGGCTTTTTATCTGGAATAAATGGCGCTTCGATATAGTCTCTCTTTTGTCGCTTTTTGCTGCAGTGCTTGCGGGCATCGTTCCGGTTGATAAAGCATTTTCCGGTTTTGCCGATCCGGTTGTTGTGACGGTAGCCTGCATTCTTGTCATTAGCGCCGCCATCAGCCGCTCCGGCTTCATCGATATGGCGCTTAAAATCATGAACCGGTTTGTAGAGTACAAAAATTTACAGATTTTCGTTCTCGTCGTCATGGTCATGTTTTTGTCAGCATTTATGAACAATGTAGGCGCGCTGGCCATATTCCTGCCCATCGCCATTACCTTTGCCAGAAAATCGGGACGCAAACCTTCCGAACTCTTGATGCCTATGTCTTTTGCCTCGCTGATTGGTGGTTTGGTAACGCTGATCGGGACGCCGCCAAACCTGATGATTTCGAATATCCGTAAGGATTTTTTGGGTGAATCTTACTCTATGTTCGATTTTGCACCAGTAGGCATTGCTATCTGTCTATGTAGCCTGCTGTACTTGACATTCGGCTGGCGTCTTTTGCCTAAAGACCGCCGCGGCCAGTCCCTGCCCGAAGAGCGTTTTTCCATTGAAGATTATGTCAGCGAAGTATCGGTCGATGAAAACTCAACTCTTATAGACAAAACCATTCGCGACGTTGAAAATTTCATAGAAGGCGATCTGTCGATTATTGGATTGTTGCGTTCCGGATATCGTACGCTCGCACCATCTGGCCGTCTAAAGGTACGTTCGGGTGATGTGTTGATTGTCAAAAGCGACCCGGTGGCGTTAAAAAATATTGTTGATACGGGTAAAGTTTCTCTGATTGGTAGTAAAGAGACTGAAAACACGGTTTTCGTATCTGATGATGTCGGAATTACCGAGGCTGTTGTTATGGCGGGATCTGAGCTGATTGGCTCAACACCAAGTGAAATGCAACTGCGTCGTCGTTTTTCTGTCAATCTTCTGGCTGTACGGCAATCTGATCGAAAAAAGCAAACAAGGCTTAAAAACGTCCGTTTCGAAGAGGGCGATTTGATTGTGCTACAAGGCAACCTTGATTCCATGCCAGAAACTTTGGCCGAGCTTGGATGCTTGCCACTGGCAGAACGTAATCTGCAATTAGGCCGCCAGAAATTTATTTTTCTTCCCGTGCTGATCATGGCGGTAGCGGTCTTATTGGCGGTAACTAATATCTTGCCACTTTCCATTTCATTTCTCGGCGGCGTTATTTTGATTGCGCTTTTGAAAATTATGCGGCCCAACGAAATTTATTCCGCGATCGATGTCTCCATCATCATTCTTTTGGGCGCGCTGATTCCGGTGACGCAGGCTATGCAGGATACTGGGGGTGCGGAGTTGATCGCGAAGTTTATTTCCGAAGTTACAACAGGCTTCCCGATCTGGGGTGTTCTGGCCAGCGTCTTGATTGCAACAATGCTGGTCACGCCCTTTCTCAATAATGCTGCTACGGTCCTTTTGATGGCGCCCATTGCGGCCAATATGGCGCAAAATCTCGATTCCGATGTTGATGCGTTCTTGATGGCTGTTGCGATCGGGGCATCATGCGACTTTCTTACCCCTGTGGGTCATCAATCCAACACGCTGGTTATGGCGCCAGGCGGCTATAAATTCACCGACTACTGGCGATTGGGCCTGCCGCTGTCCATTCTTGTCGTGATCGTCGGCGTGCCCATAATCATGTGGGTCTGGCTTTAAGGCTTGATTTCGAAAACAGCATCGACTTCGACGGACACGCCAAAGGGCAGGGATGGCGCGCCCACCGCTGCGCGGGCATGTTTGCCGCGTTCCCCCAAAACATCGACCATCAGATTGCTGGCACCGTTCATAACGGCTGGATGCTGGCCGAAATCCGGTGTGCTATTGACAAATCCCGTCATCTTGACGCAACGGACGATGCGGCTTTCATCGCCCCCGACGGCGGCCATAACTTGCGCCAGAATGTTGAGGGCGCAAAGCTCTGCCGCTTTTTGACCGTCTTCTATTCCCATATTATTGCCCAATTTGCCGATACCAAGCTCAACGCCGTCCAGATAGGGCGTTTGTCCTGCGATGTAGAGCATATTGCCGCTCAGGACATAGGGTACGTAATTGGCGGCGGGCGGCGCGGCTTTGGGCAGGGTAAGACCGCGTTGTTGCAGCCTTGTTTCAATCTCCGTCATTTTTGCCGCTATCCTCTTATAAAAACTTGATCTGAAGGACTTTTTAGGCCAAATCTTTAGCTTCGAAAAGAAAAAAGGCGATATCCGCATGGGACTGCTATCACCGATCGTGAATTTGCTGGGCGTACTCTCCCCGATCCATATCCATTTCGTGACCATTGTGACGGGTGCAAAGAAAGTAGGCACCGATCCGCTGGGCAACAAGTATTACCGCGCCAAAGCACGCAAAGGCTACACGCATGACCGCCGCTGGGTGATTTACAGCGGCGTGCCGGAAGCATCGAACGTGCCGCCGGAATGGCATGGATGGCTACATCATCAAACCGATGCCGTGCCGGAAGCAAATGCTCCATCCTATCGCCGCGTCTGGCAAAAGCCGCACAGACCTAATTTAACGGGTACGGACCTTGCCTACCGTCCGCCGGGACATGTTTTGTCCGGGGGGCAACGCGATAAAGCTACAGGCGACTACGAAGCCTGGAAACCTGAATAAATCGATCAAGGGGATTAAATATGAAACGCAATGTCATCGAAACGGTTCTGGGGGCAGTTGTTCTGCTCGTTGCCGTGGTTTTTTTGGGCTTTAGCTATTCCAGCGCCAACGTGGGCAATGTGAGCGGTTATCGCATTACGGCGGATTTTTCCGGTATAGGCGGCCTTGGCGTGGGCGATTCTGTGCAAATCAGCGGCGTGAAAATCGGTAGCATTTCCAAAATCGATTTGAAGCCGGACGATTATATGGCCCGCGTGACGATGGAAATCGACAATTCCATCAAACTGCCGGACGACACATCGGCCTTCATCAGCAGCGAAAGCTTGCTTGGCGGAAAATATATGGAACTGCAGCCGGGAAGCTCCGAAGACATGCTTGGCAAAGACGGGCATATTGAATATACGCAGGCGCCGCAAAACCTTGAACAATTGCTGGGCAAGTTTATCTTCAGCATGGACAAGAAAGATGGTGCCGATTCATCTTCCGCAGCTCCTGCCGAAGCATCGCCGTCCCATCCGTAAGTCCTTTTTAGGGAGATCCGTTTGCGCCGTTTTTTTGCCAGCTTTTTCTCGCTTGCTATGCTGACGGCCACTCCCGCTTTTGCGGTGATGGAGGATTACCCTTCCGTCAAATTGCAGGGGCTTGATAAATCTGTCGGACGTACCGTGACGTTCGAAGCAAAGGTCGGCTCGACTATCCAATACGGTTCTCTCTTCATCAAAATTCAGGCATGCCGCAAAGCGCCGCCGATTGAAAAGCCTGAAAGCGCCGCCTTCTTGCAGATCTGGGAAGTTCCGCCGGGCGGAGAGAAATCCGAATGGTCATTTTCCGGCTGGATGTTTGCCTCGTCACCGGCTTTGTCCGCGATGGACCATCCCGTCTATGATGTTTGGGTTCTTGACTGCCTTGGCAAGCAACAGCCCAATGAGGAAGCAAAGGCCGCTGAAAGCAATGCAGAGGCTGACCAGACGAATTTGCCGGCTCCTGACGCCAAGACGGATGTAAATGCGGCGACACCAGCCGATCCTGCAACACAAGAGACAGCGCCACAAACGCAAGAGCAAGAGCCTATTCCAACGGATTCCGAAGCGGAAGAGCCTGCGCCTGCCGAACAGCCGCCGGTGCAGCAACAGCCTATCGATCCGGATGCCGCCTATTATCCGCAAATACCGCAAACGCAGAATGAAGCGCCTGCGCCGTATTATGGCGGCGAGGCGGGCGCGGTGCGTCCGCAGGACCCGACATCAGGCGACGGTATGACGGCCTATGACTTCATGAAGCAGCAACAGGGCACGAACGCCCAGCCGCGTCCGCAGCAGCAGGCTCCTCAAACCTATCAAGGAGGCGACGGGGCCTATTATCCTTCGCGCTGAGCGAGATAGTCTTTCAAAAGCTGGGGAAAGCCCATTTGCAGCGCATGGTCTAAAAACGCGTCGCGGCTCATTTCCATTTGTATCCTGTCTTCATATTCTTCTTGCGGAATTTCATACGCGCCGAATTGGAGCAGATGCGGGTTGATGAATTGCGTATCCAGAATGGAAAAGCTGGCCCTATCAAGCAAGGCGCACAGATGCACAAGAGCAACCTTGCTTGCATCGCGTTGCAACGAGAACATGCTCTCGCCGCAAAATACCGCGCCGATGGCAAGCCCGTAAAGCCCTCCGGCCAAGGCGCCATGTTCATCCCAACACTCGATAGAATGGGCATAGCCCCTATGATGTAGTAGCACAAACAGATCGCGGATCGGCCGGTTGATCCATGTTTTGCTACGCTTCGCGTTCGTCGCCGCCGCACAACCGTCGACGATGGCGGGGAACGCTTCATCCATCGTGATCGTGAATTTTTCCTGTCGTAATGTTTTGAGGAGTTTGTGCGGTATATGCAGATTTTTAAACGGAATTAGACCGCGCATATAAGGTTTATAAAAAGCGAAATTATCGTCGTCCGCGCTTTCCGCCATGGGAAATATCCCTTCGCGGTAGGCTTGCAGAATGATCTCTGACGGGTCATGCAAATGCATCCGCCCAGTTTAGCGCCAAAAGGGAAAACGGGGAAGCCTAGCGTTCGGCCAGCTTCTTTTCCAGCCAGTGGATGTTGTACTCGCCGGAAATGAATTCAGGCTGGTTGAAAATCCACGCATGGAGAGGCAGGGTCGTTTTTACCCCTTCCACAACGGTTTCGGCAATCGCCCGCCGCATGCGCGACAGGCACTCTTCACGGTTTTTGCCTGTAACAATCAACTTCCCGATCATGGAATCGTAATAGGGTGGGATGGAATAACCGCCGTAAATCGCGGAATCGAAACGCACGCCCAGTCCGCCCGGCGCATGGAATTGCGTGATCTTGCCCGGCGAAGGCGCGAATGTGTCGGGATCTTCGGCGTTGATACGGATTTCGATCGCATGGCCGCGCAATTTTATGTTTTCCTTGTTCAAAGACAGAGGCAATCCAGCCGCGACTTTGATCTGTTCGGCAATCAGATCGATGCCCGTGATCTGTTCGGTCACGGGGTGCTCCACTTGAATCCGCGTGTTCATCTCCATGAAGTAGAATTTGCCTTCTTCATAAAGAAACTCGATGGTGCCCGCGCCGACATAGCCCATCTTGCGGATAACGTCTGCCGCCAGCGTGCCGATGTAATCGCGTTCTTTTTCGGTTAGAATTGGCGATGGAGCCTCTTCAACTAGCTTTTGGTGGCGGCGCTGGATAGAGCAGTCGCGTTCGCCAAGGTGAATGCCATTGCCGTGCTTGTCGCCGAAAATCTGGATTTCGATGTGACGTGGTTTTTCAAGATATTTTTCAATGTAAACCGTGTCATCGCCGAAGTTGGCTTTGGCTTCGGAACGCGCGGTCGAATACATTTCCTTGAATTGATCCTCGCTGCGAACAACCTTCATCCCTTTGCCGCCGCCGCCGGACGCAGCTTTGATGATCACGGGGAAGCCAGCTTTACGGCAGAACGCCAGACCGTCTTCGACAGATGTTACGGCGCCGTCAGATCCTGGAACCACAGGTAGACCGAGTTCCATAACGGTTTGTTTGGCGCGAACTTTGTCGCCCATTTTCTCGATATGCTCCGGCTTTGGCCCGATAAAGGTAAAGCCGTGTTCTTCGACCATGCGGGCGAACATTTCATTTTCGGACAAGAAACCATATCCGGGGTGAATGGCTTCCGCACCTGTAACGGCGGCGGCTGTCAAAATGGCAGGAATATTGAGATAAGAGTCTTTTGCAGACGGCGGGCCGATGCAGACCGATTCATCGGCCAAACGTACAGCCATCGAATTGGCATCGGCGGTAGAGTGAATGGCAACGCTTTGGATACCCATTTCACGACAAGCGCGAATAACGCGCAAGGCAATCTCACCACGGTTTGCAATCAGGATTTTTTTAAACATCGTTTCTCACCAATCGTCCTAAAATTCTTTCATCATCAATGTTTTTCCATCCTTGTAGTAACCGGATGGGTCTATGACATTGCCGATGCGTTTGTAACCACGGCGTTCATAGAGTTCTTCCGCCGTTGCTGTAAAAAGATAGATTTGTTCGTAGCCGTAAACATGTTCGGCCGCATCTTCTGCACAATCGCAAAGCTGTTCCGAAAGTCCTTTGCCGCGAAAGCGCGGGTGAACATACAAAGAGCTCAACCACGGTTTCAGATCTTCGCGCTCGAAATGGTCGTTCTTTTTCAGGCGAACCATGCCGGCAGGCTTGCTTTCACACAAAGCAATCCATGTCACGGGTAGCGTGTCGCCATTGATGCTGGCTTTGTAATCGTCATACACCTTCGACAATGTTCGTGTGGACAATTGCGATCCCCACTCGCCATAGCTCCAAGCCGCGCAACAATCTACGAGCTCGGGTTTTTCGGCGAGAGGCATGATGCTGAATTCGGCCATAAAGTCTTTCGTCCCGTTTGCGGGTTGAAGTCTTATTCGATAACCATCAAGACATCGCCGTATTCGACAGGTTTGCCGCTTTCAACGAGGATTTGTGTGATCGTTCCGCCCTTGGAAGCCTTGATCGGGTTCATAACCTTCATAGCTTCGATAATGAGCAGTGTGTCGCCTGCGGCAACCGTATCGCCTTTTTTCACGAACGGAGCAGCCGATGGTTCGGGCGCCAGATAGGCCGTACCAACCATAGGGGAGGTAACAGCGCCCGGGTGGTCGCCCGTAATGGTCGCAGGTGGTGCCGTGTTCGCTTTTTGTGGGGTGGTCGGATCGGAGGGCATGCTGAAATTGGCAGGTGCGTGAGCGTGGCCTGCGCCGATAAACGCGCCGCCTTTGTTGACGCGGATCATCTGATCGCCTTCGGCGACTTCGATCTCGCTCAGGCCTGTTTCATTCAGGAGGTCCGCAAGCTGGCGGATCGCTTTTGCATCGATTTTCATGAAATCCTTGCTGTATTCGTTAACCTTACAAACGCCCTTGAATAGAGAAAAAAGGCTTATGTGTCAAAGGAATCGGCTTTAACCGGCTTTTACCAATGTGGACAAGGTGTTGATGGCCTCCACGTAGCCCGCGGCGCCCTTGCCTTTGATGATTTTGGCGGCCAAAGGCTCAATATATGAAAAATGACGAAAATCTTCGCGTGTAGCTGGGTCTGACAGATGAACCTCGACAATAGGCACGTTCAGTAGCTTGAGGGCATCATGAATGGCAACCGACGTGTGAGTATAGGCGGCGGCATTGATGATGAGGCCGCAGATATTCTCGCGCTCTTCTTGAATCCATGTGACAAGCTCGCCTTCGTGATTGCTCTGGCGGAAATCAACGCTTAAAGAAAGCTCGCCGGCGCGCTCGACGCACATGACTTTAATATCTTGCAATGTTTGATGGCCGTAGACAGACGGTTCCCGAACCCCAAGCATATTGAGGTTCGGGCCGTTGAGTATCAAGATTTTCTGCGCAGACAGATTATTCACCGGTAGCGGACGGTGTCGTAGTGGACGCATCCGGCGCGGAAGACGTTGGCGCCATATCAGGCGTTGTTGCACCTGTCGGGCTGACCGGCTCTGTTGTCTCTGCTTCGGGCGCTACTACGGTGCCATCGGTCGTAGTCGGTTCGGGCGTTACTTCTTCGGATGGCGCTACCATTGCGCCGTGATCCATACCTTCATGATCCATAGGGGTAGCTTCCGGTGCGGCAGATCCAACAGGGGATGTCACCGTGACAGGGATAGTCACATCCGGTGCGCTTTCAAAATCAAGCGTCACGTTGAAAGGGATTCCGGCCGTCAAAGGCTCGGACAAGCCGATCAGCATGATGTGATAGCCATCGGCTTTCAGGCTGACCTGCTGGCCTGCCGGAATTTCGATCGCATCGACTTTGCGCATCTGCATCACGCCTTGCTCGTCTGTGTAGCTTTCATGCAACTCGGCGCTGGAAGAAACTGTGGTGGTTAGACCGTTCAAACGGTCCGCCGCTGTGCCGGGATTGTGCAGAGTCAGGAATACTGCGCCTGTCGTCGCACCGGGGGCCGTCGCAAATGATGTTGCGCCTTCGGCTTGTACCGAAGCAACAGCCGCAGGTGTCGTTTCTGTCGTTGCGGCGGGTGCAACTGTTGTTTCTGCTACCGTCGTCGTTGTTTCTGTCGTTGCGGTGTCTTCCGCCTTATTGTCGTCGCAAGCCGCCAGAGTCAGCGACAATGCCGTCATCGCCATTAAAGGGAATAAGTAATAACTGCGTTTCATAATGTCATTCCTTTCAAGAATGTGTTCTAGAATAATTTCCCATGTCTTACTGCACTTTCTCGTCCTCTACCATGCGGATGAGATCCTGTAAGGTCAAGATCTTATCCAGCTGGTATACCGTTTTGCCGATCATGAAGGCCGGTACGGTTTTTAAATTTGCCCGAAGTGCGGCGGTTGCATTGTCGCCAGCAATATCCAAGACTTCGTCCTCTTTGACATCGCTCAACATGCGTTCGTAATCGATGTCATAAAGGTTGGCGGTCTCGCGATAAAAGGCTTCATCCGGCGGTAGCTGATAGTTCAAGATGGCTTCGCTAAAATCCTGAAAATGTCCTTGTATGCCTGCGGCAATGGCCATCTCCGCCGATTCTTCAGCGTAACCGTTGCCAAAGGGCACAGGGCGCACAACGTAACGCGTTTCCGGATTGGCTTTTGCGTAGTCCATTAAAACTTTGTGCGTTGCACGGCAATAGCTACAGTCGTAATTCAGGAACTCAACAATCTGGACGCCCGAATGGTTCCCTTCTTGTACGACCATGAAAGATGCCTTGGGATCTGCCATATCGTTGTAATAGTTTTTGATCTGCCATATCTGCCAGACGGCATAGGCCCCTGCAAGAACAAGCAACGCGATGATGATCCGGAAGACCATGGGGGATGAATCGCCGTACTATTGTTTTTTCAAGGCCGCGCGTTCATCCGCAATTGTTTTCTGGATCACGTCATACGGGATGTAGCCGCGGAAGATCTTTTCGTTGATAAGAAAGCCGGGTGTTCCTTGAATGCCCAGCTCTTGCGCCGTTTTCAAGTGGGTTTTGATTTCCTCGTCGATTTCCGGCGAAGCCTTGTCTTTTTCCAGCTTGGCGACATCAAGACCCGCATCGGCCGCCAGTTTTTTCAAGGTGGCTTCATCTTTGCCGCCCTGATGGTTCATAAGGGCTGTATGGAATGCAAAATATTTATCCTGCTTTTTTGCCGCCAGAGACCAGCGGGCGCTGACAAGAGAATCTGGTCCCAAAATCGGCATGTCATAGAAGACGATTTTTACATCCTTGTCGTCTTTCAAAACGCTCTGAATTTCTTCGAACGCCTTTTTGCAGTACCCGCAATTATAGTCAAAAAATTCGACCATCGTGATGTCACCTTGCGGGTTGCCCGCATAGGCCATGTTCTTTTCGGTTTTGAGTTTCTCAAGAAGCTCTTTGGCTTTGACGGCCGACTGCTTGTTGGTTTCTTCTTCTTGTTTTGCCTGATAGTTGTTCACGCTCTCGATGAGAATTTCTCCGTGTTCGAGAATGTATTGTTTGACCAGCGCTTCGACTTCGGCTTTTTGTTCGGCGGTCATTTCGGCGCGGGCGGCTGTCGGTAAAATCATGGCAGCCATCAAAAGGGGAAGGGCAAAACGGGTCACTGGGCGTGTCTCCTAGTTAAAGTTTATAATTCAACAAAATTCAGGTGGTATACTATCTTACCTTATCGGCTTTGTGCAGATCAAAGAACGGCTACTCCCCGATATCTTGGTTTCGGTCTTTGTCGGTTTGTACATAATTTAGAATATCTTGTGCGGCAATCCAGTCGGTACTGCCGGATTTCAGGCCTTTTTGGGCGCTGGCGGCCATTTCCTTAGCGTAGCCGGATTTGCCTTGAAGCAGGGCTTCTTCTGCCAGATGGAGCTTTGCGCGGCTTTCATCACCCGTGCGGCCATAGGCTGTGGCCATAAGGCGCTGGATACGGGCGTTCCGTGGCTCGGTTTTTTGTGCAACTTTCAAATTTTCGACGGCTTTTTGCAATTTGGTTGCATCATTGCCTGCGGTTTCGATCTGCGCGTGCGCCAAAGCCAGTCTTATAAGTCCTGCGTCCGGTTTTTTGGCAACAGCCTTCTCATAATAAGGAACGGCTTCTTTAACGCGTCCGAAATCCATCAGCATCTGACCTTTAAGTTCGAGATTGTAAGGATTGCCCGGTTGCTTCGCCAAAAGCTGATCGGAAAGCTTGAGGGCTTGTTGCACCTGATTCTGGCGATAGGCGGCAATGGTGCGCGCGGTCAGCGATTCCATGGAATTGTCTTTATCATCGTAATCCCATGCCACGCGGCCTGGCGTGATAAAACCATCAAGCTTTGCCAGCATCATTTTATGTTGCGCGGTCCATTCTGATGGATACGGCTTGTCTTTGTAGGGAGATTGTGAAACACGCAGATCGATAGCGTCTATACGGTCGCGGGTCAACGGGTGGGTTCGCACATATTGTGATTGGCGGTCGGAAGACAGCATTTCCTCGCCTTCCAGTTTGTGCATGAAACTTTCCATGCCAGTGGGGTTGAGTTGCGCCTTTTGCAAAAACGTCATGGCGGCCTGATCTGCGCTGGATTCAAAAGCCCGGGAATAGGTTAGGAATTTCCGTGTTGCCATGGAATTTGCACCGGCACCGATCGCGCCTGCTGCGCTGCCGTCTCCCGTTGCAATCGCGGTGCCCACGCCTAAAATCATCCCTAGAATACTTTCATAAGAAGCTTGTTCCATGGCTTCACGTCCGCGGATCAAGTGTCCGCCCGTCACGTGACCCATTTCGTGCGCCACAACCCCGATGACTTCGCCAGGATTATCCGTTTTTTGTAAAAGACCTGTGTAGATAAAGATGTTGGAACCACCAGCCACGAAGGCATTGATCTGGTCGTCCTGTACGAGAATAATTTTGACCTGATCCTGATTCATTCCAGCCGCATCGAAGATCGGCTTGAACCAGCCCTTCATGTAGTCCTCGATCTCCGTATCACGAATGATTGATTGGGCCTGGGCGGAATGTGGTGCCAGCACGGTCATCAGGGTCGCAAAACAAGCTATAAGGCGGATTGTCTTGAAAATCGTCATGGCAATATTTTTGAAACCCAATTATGGTGAAAACACGGCCAAAAGGCCCATCACCATACCAAAAGCCAGAGCATGACCCTAGCCCAAATATTCTATCAGTGGATCGATCTTTTCTGGGTGCCGGTGGCGCTTTTGACCGTGGAAAAGGGCAAGCGTTTGTTTACATGCGGATTTGTTCTATCCTGCGTTTTGTTGCTGAGGTTACAGGTGGAATTGTTGCAACAAATCGGGATGCCCAACGGCTTTTTTGGCTGGCTGGGGGCCGATATTTTCCTGCATGGCGTCATCACCTATGGGGCGTTTGTGGCGTTTTTTTTTATTTTTTCCCATTTTTCGCAAGGCTCTGACAAAAGCGTCCATATGGCGGCTTCTATCACTATTTTGATCGCCGCCTTTTGCGTTTCCTCGTTTATTATGCTTTTGTAGGGCCGCCATGAAGAAGATCAAAACCGCCAAAGGCCGTAAAATTTCCTCGATCAAATGGATCGAACGTCAGTTGAACGATCCCTATGTCGTCAAGGCAAAGGCGGAAGGCTATCGTTCCCGTGCAGCCTACAAGCTGATTGAGATCAATGACAAGGCCCATATCATCAAAAAGGGACAGACGATTGTGGATCTGGGCGCGGCTCCTGGCGGCTGGTGCCAAGTGGCCGTCGCCAAAGATTGCAAAGTCGTTGCTATCGATCTTTTACCCATGGATGAAATTCCGGGTGTGACGTTCTTCCAGATGGATTTTATGGACGACAATGCGCCCGAGACTTTGATTGATGCTCTTGGCGGCGGCGGCGCCGATGTTGTGATGTCGGATATTGCGCACAATACCACGGGCCATCAGAAAACCGACCATTACAAAATTATGGCGCTGGTGGAGGCTGCCTATGATTTTGCCATAGAAGTTTTGAAGTCCAACGGCACCTTTATCGCAAAGGTATTTCAGGGGGGCACGGAAGGCGAGCTTCTGACGCGCATGAAAAAAGATTTTAAAACGGTCAAGCACATCAAGCCGCCCGCCAGCCGCAAGGAGTCGCCCGAAACCTACGTGGTAGCGCAAGGATTCCGTGCGGTTAAATGATTTGTTCTTATGTTGGATAATCGGGTGACGGAGCGTATTCACTTGTCCCGCTGAAATCCATTTCGTATTTTGTCGGAAAATCAAAACGCTTGATCAGCCACTGGTTTATGCCATCCATAAAGTACCATTGGCAGGCAATGCGTGGCGCCAGTTCTATCGCTTGCGGAAAGCTGTTTTCCGGGCAAAGCTCTTTGCCGCTCCATCCATGAATGAAATCCGTAATGCGATAGGGGGCATATTTGGGTTTTGACAATTCATCCGCCATTTTCAAAGCGATATCGCGCAAAAATTCGGATCCGATATTTTTGTCGGTAGATTCCCATCCATCAAGCACAAATTGCTGGCCTTCGCCGCGCCATGCCCAGCTATGAGCCTTGATCGCGCCATCATGCATGAGAACATAGTAGCCATGGCGGCGCGTTGAAAGAGACTTTTCAATGGTTTCCTGAAAGTGATCGCCGATCTTCTCGCAACAACCAGTGTAATACCCCAGCATCAAAATATGGGCGTCATCATGCGAGAGCTTTTGAAATTTATATCCAGGCAATCCCAGCTCCGTGCAGTCGAATTCGATATTCGGAAT
>QFQB01000108.1 GCA_003241475.1 Micavibrio aeruginosavorus | reverse complement strand
ACAATAAAACCATCATTTTTATTATCTTTTCTAATGGGTACGTATACTGAAAATCCTATTTCTCCGTTTAATAACTGAATGGGAACACTTACATGCTCTTTAGATTTTTTTGTGATTTCAAATAGCATTTTTTGCTTTTCTCGGCTGTCAGCTATACTTAGTCCGACTTGTCGCTCGTAACCTGACAAAGGAAATATGTTACGTATGTGATATGTTTCATCAACCCATGCCACTGCGTTTAAACTAAAAAAATCTTCTACATAGTTTTTCGCATCATCTCTCCACAAAGAAATTGATGTTCTATTTGAATCTGTCCATCTATCACCCATACGCCTCATGGCTAACAATATTTCACGCGAGTCTACTGAAATTATTGAGGCCATTGATTCCGCTTGGCTTTCCAAGGCATAGGCGATGTATGTTTCCTCCTTATCTCTAACGACTTTGTAAAGACAGAATGCACCACCAAAAGTCATCAAAAAAACTAAAGTCGGTATTAAATAAGCACGGTCACGCACAATCAGTTCCAGCGTTGTAAGACGACGAACTGAAAAAACTATGAGGAGAACGGTAAACATGAAGGTAAAAGATAACCCCCATATCAATACTATCAGAGGTTCGTCGCTGGCCTCACGCCTATCATAGGTTTTGGTGCTCTCCCACACAGCCAGCCATTTTTGTTGCATGACATCTATAGTCTTTACGACACGAAATGATGGATGCGTCGAAAATGCGCCTTCATTCTTAGACGAATATATAAGATTTTTTGGATCTTCTGTTTGTCCGTCATAAATGCGCAACTGAAAAAATCTTTCTTGCCCCTCAGTCAAACTTTCAAAAAACTTTGAAGCGACAAATGGAGCATAAATCCATCCACGAAAAGCATCGCGTCTTTGCTCTATCGTTGCGCGCCTGAATGATGGATCATAAATAGGATACATGAGTAAAAATCCAGGTGATTTCTTTTTATCCTGTACCAAAATGATCTTACGAGTAATCGTTGGTTTTGCTGTATCTCGTGAAATATCGGCGGCGTCTTTCCTGTTTTTTTCGAACGCTATATTAAGACCTATCGCCGCTTCGTTATTCTCCTCAGGGTATATATATTTTATCAGATAGTTCGTTTCTGAATTAATTTCTTGCCTGATATTAAAATCAGGTGCTCCGTCTTTGCGAGCAGAATCCACAAAAGTTTTTAAATTTCCAGACTCCACGGGATAGATGACCCCTATACCATTAATGCCAGGGTAATTATCACGCAATGCAATTGAAGATGCATAGTTGTTCCATGTTTCCCGTGTCAAGGACGGTACATTCTGAAAGAAAGCTAGCCCGCCAGACAAAGCATGGCTGTATGACATCATCCGGCTCATCAAGGCGTTTTCGTTGTCCTGAACAAGAGAATTAAACTCAACGGATGATTCCGCGTAAGCTTTCTCAGACGTTATTTTCCAAACGTAAAAGCTCAAGCCCAAGGGTAATATAATTGTTAAAATGGCTAGAAACGGGAGACTGCTTATAATACTCCCTTTCCAGCGTAATTTTTCACGCGCCCCCAGAGGAGATAAGATAATCAATGGAGTAAAAACAAGAATGCCAAATACATCGCCTGACCACCATGATAACCAGTTACCGCCTATGTCTCCCATGCCGATGAGATTGAACTTATAAAGCGTTGCCGTACCGACTGAAGCAGCAATTATGCAAGCGAGCGGACCGCATAAGAAGAATAGGAATGACACTTGCCTTACACGCGATATATTCAGTGGCAATCCAATCAGTCTATCGGCAAGAAGCCAACTTACTAGCGATTGCAATGTTGATCCAGCAGCGATCGTTGCCGCAGGCACTATGTGATGCACATCGAAAAAAAGAGACGGCGTTTCGAATGCTCCTCCCACATAGGAATTCAAAAGGAAAGATCCAATCAAAATACCAGGCCACAGACGCCATCCGTATACAAGGAACATACCTACGGCAATTCCAGAGGGCGGCCAAATCATAGTTGCATAGCCAGGCGGAACAGCCAGTTCCAAACCAATTTTTCCCGTAGCGATATAAAGGACGGCCAAAAGGAGAGAGGGGCGCAAGATATCTCGCACCGATATGTTAACTTTTTCCGTTATAGAGGTGTGCGGCATGGCCGACCCATTATCTATAGGAGAGAAAGACGTTTAAATTCATTAGAAACATTTTCTGGTGACGTGGGTTTTTTTAAAAACCCCTGTGCGCCACTGTCTTTAATATCAGATAAATTCTTGTCAAGCTCAACACCCGTACAAAGGATGATCGGCGTATGCAACGCTGTCGGAATTTCCCTGACCTCCGATATAAGTGGAAGGCTTTGAGTCTTACGCAAATGCCAATCTAAAATGATAACATCAAAACGTTCTTTTTTAATCAAATTCAATGTAGATTTTTCATCGCTTGCTTCAAAAACGGTAAATCCAAGGTCGCGAACAATTTCGCTTATGACATAGCTGCTGACTTCCACGTCATCGACCACTAAACACTTCTTGTCCATCTGGACCTCCTTATTTATTGTGTTTTTAAATTAGACAGGAAGATTTCGAGTTCACCCGCAACGACTTTGCTCTTAAGGCTTAAATCATTCGATGCCTTGTTGAGCGTAACAGACATGCTTTCTGTTGACTTCGCCGTATTTCCTATCGTTACAGTTGCATGTTGTGTCTGCTGGACGCTTTCCGATGCGCTTTGCATAGTATTAACTATATCGTTTAATGCGGCGGTCTGCTCTTCCATTGCCGCAGAGATAGAATTAGACGACTCATTTATACTGCCTATTACAGACTCTATATCTCGTATGGCTGAAACTGTAGAAGTAATCGCCTTAACGAGTTCGTTGATATGCTCAGTAATTTCGGTGGTAGCGCCAGATGTTTTGTTTGCGAGCTCCTTAACTTCTGCCGCGACGACTGCAAATCCTTTACCGGCATCTCCTGCCCGTGCAGCCTCAATGGTCGCGTTCAGTGCTAGCAAATTGGTTTGCTCTGCGATATCGCCAATGAAACCGACGATGTCATTAATTTTGTTCGCTCCTTGTTGTAAGATTGTTATGGCATAAGATGCATCTTGTGATTTTTTAACTGCATCAAGGGAAATAGAATTGGCATGAGATAGCTGGGTGTTAATCTCATGGATTGATGCAGAAAGTTGCTCTGTTGTTCCTACAACCGTATTGACGCTAGCCGATGAAACTTCCGATGCATGCGACAGCTGTTCTGACTGTGTTAAACTATCGCCTGAAAGATTTGTAAGATCTGATGCAATATTTTGTAAAATCTCTGCTGACTTTGACAATTCGGAAAGAAATCCCGTGATATTGGCATCGAACGTATCAGTCATGCCACTCAGGCTTTTTTCAAACGATTCGTCTCGTTCATGCATGATATCCATCACATGGCTGATACCTGCTGCAGATTTTCCGAAGATTCCTGGCATCCCGGTCATGATAATCTTCCGATAATAAGCCCTGCGTGCAGCCGCTTCCATGCTAGCTTCTGATTCTTTTAAGAACGCCTCAAGGATGTCCAAAAGCTGGTTCACACGAAGTTGCATGGTACCGATTTCGTTAGATGATCCTATATGCAGAATCCGTTCGTTCACATCACCGTTTGCCGCCAGTTTAAGACAAGAAGACGTTTTTTTGATTGAACGTAACATCCCCATCATAAGAAATGCGGCATAAAGCGTGGAGAGAATAGAAATTCCTGTAGCGACTGCATGATCGTATACGCTTCCTGCACCTATTAATTGCAGATAGGACAGTATTATTGCGGACCCCAACGACAAGAGGATTGCCGCACCTACCTGTATTTTGAGCGGCACACAAAATTTTGACATCTTAATCTCCTGGTACTTTTTTTGTTATATGGATAGAATGAATTTTTCGTAGCTGACTTCTTTTTCTTTGAGAAAAATTTGCAAATGAGAGAAAGACGCATCAAGACCATCTTTACGACCAATCTTTTGCTCTAAATCGTAAAGCTCTTTATATAGCGGTATGATAACCTCCAATGCTTCGCGTCTCGGCGCACGTCTGTTCGAGTGATATCCTAGGAGTTTTCTATCTAGTGTGTAGGAAGGCGTCACATGCGCCATCACCCAGTAATGGTCGCCGTTTTTGCAACGATTCATAACATACGCAAAAATCTCTTTCCCACTTGTGATCGTTTCCCATAGGAGTTTAAAAATAACCCTTGGCATATGCGGATGACGGATAGCGGAATGCGGGGCGCCCAGCATTTCTTTTTCACTATAATCGCTTATGTCCATAAATATTTTGTTCACATATGTGATCTTACCCTGCAGATCTGTTTTGCTAACGATAATATCATCCGCGTGCAAATAGCGCTCATGGCCTGTTAGACTAAGTTTTTCAACTTGGCGAGCGCCCGACGGGATACTGGATTGCTTCGCAAACATAAAGGATTCCTTTCTCTTAAAGCATCAAAGATGCACTTACGCAGATATATTTTAACTTTTTACCGATTCTATTTTTCTGTAGAGTGTAGACTTTGCTATTCCCAAAGCTTCGGCAGCACGGGTCATATTTCCTTCATAAAAATCTATCGTATTCTGTATTGCTTCGCTCTCGATTTCAATCAATGGGCGCGGCACAAGCGAAGGTGGAAGCAAATCTTTAACGGCAGGGCGAGGTCTAACAGGCAATGATGAAAAGTCATCCATTTCCAAAGAGTCTCCGTCACTCATAACCATAACGCGATGTAGCAGGTTTTCCAGTTCTCGTACGTTTCCAGGCCAATCATAACGTTTCAGCATTGTCATAGCATCAGTTGAAACCTTACATAGCTGACGGGACTCGTTGGCAGCAATGCGTTCAATAAAATGGCGCACCAAAAGTGGTATGTCCTCGCGCCGGTCCCGTAGCGAAGGTAGAGCGATAGGCAAGACATTCAGACGGAAATATAAATCCTCGCGGAATTTTCCATCCCTGACATCAGCGGCCAGATCACGATTGGTAGCTGATATAACGCGTACGTTAATCAAAACGGGTTGTGAAGATCCTACAGGTACAATTTCTTTTTGTTGTAGCACGCGCAAGAGTTTAACCTGCGCTTCTAGGGGCAAATCACCTATCTCATCAAGGAAGATTGTCCCACCATTTGCTTCACGAAAACGGCCCATCGATTTTGCGACGGCTCCGGTAAACGCGCCTTTTTCATGACCGAACAATGTACTTTCTACCAGTTGAGATGGAATAGCACCGCAGTTAACTGCCACAAACGGCTTACCAACCCGACGGCTTTCACCGTGTATCGCCCGCGCAAAGACTTCTTTACCGGTTCCCGTTTCACCGGTCAGTAAAACGGGAATATCCGATGATGCCGCACGGCGACCGATTTTGATCATCTCACTGAGACCCGTCTCATTGCCTACCAGCTGCTCGAACGTAAAAGCACCCTCATCGCGTCTACGCAAGCGCGACACTTCTTTCTCCAGCACGCTAACGCGCAAGGCATTTTGAACAGCAACCTGTAACCTTTCCTTTTCAGGCCCCTTAGTGAGAAAATCATAAGCTCCCGCTTTGATGGCTGAAACAGCAATACCAAGATCGCTTTGTCCTGTCAGAATAATAACCGGTAAGCCGGGATGACGCTGGACAATCATATCGAGCAAATCCATCCCTTCGATGTCTGGCAAGCCAAGATCGAGGATCACCAGACGTATTTCTGGATACTTATACAAGGAGGCCAAGGCCGAACGCCCATCTGTAGCGCGATAGGTCGTGTAGCCGCAATCCCGCTCCAAGAACAGGCACAGCAATTCTTGTTGAACCGTATCGTCGTCGATAATCAGTACGCTAACATCCATGATTTCATTATAGAGACCTAATTCTTAAAAAAATCGCAAAATAGAACGCATCATTTTGGGACACTGTCCTATTTTGAAACTTATAAAAATTATTAACCCATTGAAATATAATATTTTTTAAGAGGAGCTGAGTTGGCACAATAATTGTATATATGTAAATAAAGGAATGCCAGCTATGATTGTACACACACACGATACCGAAGAAAGTCTGATAGCCACATTAGAACGACGTTGCTCGTTCACTGAAACGGGTTGTTGCCTTCAAATCAAAGGGAAGTTTTTTGAACCCGAAGATTTCGAGCGGCTCCCCCAATGGATTGCCGGATGGGTCGGCGACACTCATAGCGAAATTTTTATCTGCTACGACCATGACATATTCGTCTTTTCCCCCCACATGACTCATCATTCCTATCTACAGTTTAAAAACATCTTTCAGGAACGCTTTTCTTTACAAAAAGCGGCCTCCTCAGTTTCCTTTTATGTGCTGAAGGAATCCGGTCTTTCCCTGATTGAAGCGGTTCGTGCAAAGCTAAACAAGCGTAACGACGTGGCAAACAAAATCTATGTTGAAACAAAACAGATTGAAAAAGAAGATTTTACGCAAAAATTCTTCAATCTTCGTACAAGTATCGAACACTTATCTGCAATGAAAAAGAAACGAGC
>QFQB01000107.1 GCA_003241475.1 Micavibrio aeruginosavorus | reverse complement strand
TCCTCATCGACATCCGTGTACTGAATGAAGCCTTTTAGCTTGTTGCCGCGACTGCCATTTCCTCCACGCTTCCCTTTCGCTTTGGATTTGCGCAAAGCGGCCGCAACCGTTGCGCGGGCAAAGGACATCATCAGGTGTAGCTTGTGTTGTTTTGTATCTTTCATGATACAAAGAATGCGCATCAATACAGGCGAGGATTGGGAGGGATTATTATCTTGCTGTGATGTTCTTGTGGCAAAATATGGCGAAGCGGCAAAACCTTCCGTTTATTATAGCAATAAACGGCAACCATCTTCCCTAATATTAAGAGGGCTTAAAACAATTCAAGCAACATACAACGCGCCGATCCGCCACCATAATATTCGATGGTAGGAATTTCCGGTGAAATCACAGTCGGGTAATGCTTATGGATCAGGGATTTTTGATCGTCGCGCAAAGTCTTGTAGCCGGACATCGACATAACCAGCATCTTTTCGCCGCCGCGTCCGATGACTTCAAGCGAGTTGCCGCAGAACGCCGCCATCTGTTCGTTGGTGAACTCCACGACATCGCGTTTCTTCTTTAAATGATCGACAATATCGCGTGATTTAAGACATTCGCTCGTAATCCCCGCAAGGCTCGTGCCGATCCACATCAAAACATCCGTGTGATAAACAGGCTTTCCGCGGTGTTCCGTTTCAAAAGGGTAATGCTCATAGCCGTAATGCTCGCACCATTTTTTTGCCATCTCGGGATGGCTACGTTGCGATTGCCCCTGATAAGCGATTTTGTTGGCCTTATCGAGCCACATAGCACCTGTGCTCTCAAGGTACTTCCCTTCATTTTCGTATTTCGAAAGATCGAACACATCTTTATAGGTGCGTGCAAGTAGCGCGATCAATTCGGGACGACGCTCGATCTTCCGATTGTCGGCGAGCATCGGATAAAAAGTCATCTTGCCGCCCGGCAACGTCGACACCCAGTTGTTGCAAAAAATATCGTCGGGCGATCCTTTTTGCCCATAGACGGTTGTCACCGCCACGCCGTGTTCGACCAAAAGGTCGCGAAAGGCGCGAAATTCAGCAACGGCTTTCTTTTGAATGGCGGCAATATCCTTGTCATCCTCATGTTGGTAGGAATTGGTCTCCTTGGTCTGAGGGTTGGCATGGAACGCCATCGGCTCCATCATCATGATGTGGTTGGTGGATTGCGGATCAGTCATTTCAAAGTCCCTGTTTGCTTGCTCTATTTTTAAGACCCGTTCACAGTCGAGGTCAATACAATATATTGAATATAAACAATAATTTCTTATAGTTGACTATCCGGTAAAATATCCTATCTTGCTGGCAGTGCATTGCAACAAAGGATAAGCCCATGCCCCGTCCCGACAAGGGAACACGCCAAAAGCTGATCGAAACGGCCAAGACCTTGATCTGGACGTCGAGTTACGGCGCCGTGAGCGTGGATGATATCTGCAAGGCCGCTAACGTCAAAAAGGGCAGTTTTTATCATTATTTCCCGTCCAAGCAGGACCTTGCCATGGCCGTGATGGACGAATATCAAAGCTATAAAATCGAATCCATCATGAAGCCGGTTTTTGCCGCCGACAAACCATTCGCGCAGCAGGTTGACGACATGGATGACGTGATCATAAAGGACAACAAGAGCAATCTGGAAATTCATGGGTTTGTGTGCGGTTGCCCGCTCGCCGCGCTGGGATCGGAAATGATCGGCGAAGAAGAACAAGCCATACGCCTACGTGTGGAAGAACTATTCCATGAATGCCAAAAATACATGATCAACGCCATTGCCAGCGCCGTTGAAACAAACCAGATTCCCCACGTCGACCCGAAGGAAAAGTCAGAGGAAGTGCATGATTTTCTTACCGGATTGATGATTATGGCCCGCATCCACAACAGCCTCGACGGGCTGGAACGCGATCTGAAGCCTGGTTTGGTCCGCATACTGGGCCTGAACCAAAAAGAATTAGTTGCCGCCGAATAATTGCAAAGATTTATCAGGAGAGAGAAAATGTCCCGCCCCGCAAAGAAGAAATTATTATTGAGCGTCATGGCGCTTGCGCTTATCGGCGGTGGTTTTGCCGCCGTAAACATGATGCATGCCGACAATGCCTCGGCGCAAATGCCCGGCAATATGCCGCCCATGCCGGTGCCGGTCGTGACGGTCGAGGAAAAGCCCGTCCAGATCTGGAAAGAATTCTCCGGGCGTCTTGCCGCAGTGGACTATGTTGAAATCCGCCCGCAGGTCAGCGGCCTGATCGAAAAAATCCATTTCGAAGACGGACAAATCGTCAACAAAGGCGATATCCTCTATAGCATTGATCCGCGCCCTTATGAAGCCGCCGTCGCGCAGGCCCGCGCCGATGTCGCCGCCGCCAAGGACGATGCAGACTACGCCCAAAAGGAACTGGCACGCGCCGAAGAGCTTTTAAAAACAGGTGCCATTTCCAAACAAGGTTACGATGAGCGCGTGAATTCACAACGTGTAAACAAGAGCAATAGCGCCGCCGCCAACGCCCGCTTGAAGGCCGCGCTAGTTGATCTAGACCACACGACCATCGAAGCCCCGATCTCGGGCCGCATCAGCCGTCCGGAAATCACGGAAGGCAACCTCGTCAGCGCAAGCTCCGCCCCGTTGCTAACGACCATCGTGTCCAATCAAGGTATCTACGCCGACTTTGAAGTGGATGAACAAACCTATCTCGGTTTTGTCCGCGGCGGCTCGTCCCAATCGCTCGATCAGGAAAAAGAAGTCCCAGTGCGTCTCTTCCTTAACAGTGATAAAACGAAATCCTACGACGGTGTTATCAAAAGCTTCGATAACCGTCTGAACACCTCATCCGGCACCATTCGCGTCCGCGCGATCTTCGCCAATGAAGATGGCGCCTTGTTACCAGGTATGTTCTCCCGCGTACAGCTTGGATCCTCGGGAACGGAAAACCACCTGACTGTGCCCGACAAAGCCATTAATACCGACCAAAACAAGAAGTTCGTTTATATCGTCGATGATAAAAACGCCGCCACATACAAAGAAGTGAAGCTGGGCGACGTTGTTGGTGTAAACCGCATCATTACAGACGGGTTGAATTCCGGCGATAAGGTCATCATCGACGGGTTCATGAAACTACGCCCCGGCGCTACTGTCGATCCGAAAACGCCAGAAGAAATGGCCGCTATGAGCCAGCAACAAACGCAAGCCGCCCAAAAGCCGGCCGAAGCCAAGCCCGAATCCGCTCCACCCAAAGACAAAGAACCCGCAACGCAGGAATAAAACAAAATGAATCTCTCGCGTTTTTTCATCGACCGCCCGATCTTCGCCGCGGTTCTATCGATCCTGCTTTTCATTGCTGGAACGATTTCCATGTTTGTTCTACCAATTGCGGAATATCCGGAGGTAACACCGCCATCCGTCGTTGTTAACGCCCAGTTCCCGGGTGCTAACCCCGATGTGATCGCACAAACGGTTGCTATGCCGTTGGAAGAGCAGATCAACGGCGTCGAAGGCATGCTCTACATGTCCTCACTTGCCGCGCCGGACGGTAATCTTTCTATTACTGTAACCTTTAAAATCGGCATGGACCCCGACCTTGCACAACAGCTCGTGCAAAACAGGGTATCGCAGGCAACCCCGCGTCTGCCGGAAATCGTGCGCACCCTCGGCATCACCACTGTAAAGTCCTCTCCTGACCTGACCATGGTGGTCAACGTCGTTTCCCCCGACGGACGCTATGATGCGCTTTATCTTTCCAACTATGCCACATTGAATATCAAAGACCGCCTGTCCCGGATCGAAGGCGTGGGACAAATCCGCGTGTTCGGCGCCGGCGATTACGCCATGCGTATCTGGCTCAACCCAGACAAAATCGCAGAACGCAATCTGACCTCCAATGAAGTTGTTACCGCCATACGCAACCAGAACGTTCAGGTTTCCACCGGAACAATCAACGGCCCTCCCTATAGCGACGATTCCGAAGTCCAGCTTCCGATCCGCGCGCAAGGCCGTCTGGAAAATCCGGAACAGTTTGAAAATATAATCATCAAAAACGAAAACGGTGTTATTACACGTCTTGTAGATGTTGCACGCGTCGAATTGGCAGGCCAGCAATACTCCTTGCGCGGTCTCCTTGACAACAAACCGGCCGGAGCAATGGGTGTTTTCGCCATGCCCGGCTCGAACGCACTTGAAATTTCCTCAGCGGTGCGCAAAACCATGGAAGAAGCCAAGAGAGATTTCCCAGAGGGCTTGGATTACCGGATCATTTATGACCCAACCGTTTTTGTGAAAGAATCCATTAATTCGGTTGTGCACACTCTACTCGAAGCCGTTCTCCTGGTTGTTCTTGTTGTTATTGTCTTCTTGCAGACATGGCGTGCATCCATCATCCCACTTCTTGCCGTGCCGGTTTCGATTATCGGAACATTCACCTTCATGTTGGCCTTCGGCTTTTCAATCAACGTGTTATCGCTGTTTGGCCTGATCCTCGCTATCGGCATCGTGGTAGACGACGCTATCGTTGTTGTTGAAAACGTCGAAAGAAACATAGAAGAAGGCCGCACGCCACGCGAAGCGACCATTCAGGCCATGAAAGAAGTGACAGGTCCTATTATTGCCACCATGCTTGTGCTGACAGCGGTGTTCGTGCCAATTGCGTTCGTATCTGGTCTAACAGGCCAATTCTATAAGCAGTTCGCCCTGACCATTGCTATCGCAACCGTCATTTCGACCTTCAACTCCTTGACACTTTCGCCTGCGATGGCCGCACTTTTGCTGAAATCGCACGACGCCCCCAAGGATTGGCTAACCAAAGCCATGGACGGCGCGTTTGGCTGGTTCTTCCGTGGATTCAACAAAGTCTTTAAAAAAGGAAGCCATGGCTATACGCGTAGCGTTAAAGGATTTTTCCGTCACAAGATGATTATGATGGTGATTTATCTCTGCCTCATCGCATCCGCCGGATTTTTCTTCAATCTGGTACCAGGCGGTTTTGTTCCTGCGCAAGACAAAGCCTACCTGATCGCCTTCGCCCAGTTACCACAAGGTGCAACGCTGGACCGGACGCAAAAAGTAATCGAGAAGATGACTGACATCGCGATCCAGCATCCGGGCGTCAGCAATGCCATCGCCTTCCCTGGTTTATCCATTAACGGATTTATGAATAGTTCCAGCGCCGGTATTGCGTTCTTGCCACTGAAACCTTTTGAAGAAAGGAACACGCCTGAAACCAACGGTTTTGCCATTGCCCAAGCCTTGCAACAAAAATTCATGGGCATCGAAGAGGCCATGGTTGTTGTTGTACCACCACCACCTGTGCGTGGTCTTGGTACGGCCGGCGGTTTCAAGTTACAGGTCGAAGATCGTGCAAACTTGGGTTACACCGAGTTGAACAATGCCATTCAGGCTGTGGTGGCTAGGGCCGCACAAACGCCGGAGCTGTCAGGTGTTTATTCTTTGTTTAACATCAACTCGCCACAATTGTTTGCAGACATTGACCGTACCAAAGCCCAACAGCTTGGCGTGCCAATCAATGAGGTCTTTTCGACACTTCAAGCCTACCTCGGCTCCATCTACGTCAACGACTTCAACCAGTTCGGTCGTACCTATCAGGTAATTGCGCAAGCCGATCAGGAGTTTCGCAATAAGCCTGACAGCATCATGAACTTGCAGGCCCGTAACGTGAACGGCGAGATGGTCCCGCTCGGATCTGTTATTACCCTGAAAGAATCGTTCGGTCCGTCCTCGGCTTCCCGCTACAACGCCTTCTCTGCCGCCGACCTTAGCGGGAATGCTGCGCCGGGATATTCGAGCGGTCAGGCACAAGCTGCCATGGAAAGAATCCTAAACGAAACACTACCCAAAGGTATGTCATTCGAATGGACGGATTTGACGTACCAGCAAATTCTCGCAGGCAACACGACGCTGTTCATCTTCCCGCTTTGCATTTTGCTGGTCTTCCTCGTTCTGGCCGCACAATATGAATCACTGACCATGCCGCTTGCGGTAATCCTGATCGTTCCAATGTCTATCCTTTCGGCCATCGTCGGCGTCTGGTTCACCAATGGAGATAACAATATCTTCACCCAGATATCGTTGTTCGTTCTAGCCGCGCTTGCCTGTAAAAACGCCATTCTTATTGTGGAGTTCGCGCGGGAGCTGGAACATCAGGGTAAAGGCATCATTGAGGCCGCGCTTGAAGCCTGTCATTTGCGTCTGCGGCCGATCCTGATGACATCTTTCGCATTCATCATGGGCGTTGTACCGCTGGTGCTTTCCCACGGTGCCGGTGCGGAAATGCGTCACGCTATCGGTATCGCCGTATTCTCGGGCATGCTGGGTGTAACGTTCTTCGGTCTGATCTTCACGCCGATCTTCTATGTGATCTTGCGTACATTAGAAGTCAAACTGACCGGCCGTAAAGACCCTGTTCATGCTCACGGCGATGACATTCCCGCGGAAGAGGCGCATGTTTATCACAGGAAAAACATAGACCTCTCTGACGAAGAAATTTTTAAATAACAAAAAGGCCGGAGATATCCGGCCTTTTCTTTAAGAGAG
>QFQB01000106.1 GCA_003241475.1 Micavibrio aeruginosavorus | reverse complement strand
CGCTGTCCATTGTTTGCTGTTGCCGTTGCCATGGGAATCTACTTAGAGGTCTTTTATGGCCGATTTATGAACCGGCTTCGGAAATGAGGGCTACCTTATTGAAACCGGCACTATTGATGGTGCCGAGGACCTTCATTACCATTCCATAATCAATACCCTTGTCGGCGCGGATGTAAATCCGGCGGTCGGGGTTATCTTCCGTCATAGAGGTAAGGATCGTGATGATGCGGTTTTCGGTGACTTCCGTTTCGCCGACAAAAATGCGTCCATCTTTGGAGATGGAAACCTCGAGAGGCTTGTTGTCTTCATCGCTGATGGCTTTTGCCTTGGAATCCGGCAGGTCGATCGGGACGCCTGCGGTCAAAAGCGGTGCTGCCACCATGAAGATGATAAGAAGGACGAGCATGACATCGACCATCGGCGTGACGTTGATTTCCGCCATGGGACGACGACGCCCACCTCTACCTCTTCCCCCACCAGTTGACATTCCCATGATTAGGCAACCTTTTTGGAGCGTCCGCCATTGCTATCGGAGGATTCCAGATGGCGCGACAGGATGGCGGAAAATTCGGTGACAAAGGCGTCAAGGCGTCCGGCATAACGGTCCAGTTTGCTGGAATAGCCGTTGTACGCAATGACCGACGGAATAGCGGCCACAAGCCCGAGCGCGGTGACGAACAACGCTTCGGAAATACCGGGGGCCACAACGGCCAGCGATGTGTTGTTCGAGTGTGCGATAGAGTTGAAGGAATTCATGATCCCCCAGACCGTTCCGAAAAGACCGATAAACGGTGCGGTGGAGCCGACGGTGGCGAGGAAGGTCATGCCGCGTTCTAATCTCACCATCTCGCGGGAAATAGCCACGGACATGGCGCGCTCGACGCGCTGGCGTAAGGACGCCTGCAGGTTGTCGCGGTCAGGAACGCCCCCTGACACGGTGTTTTGCCATTCTTCCATACCGGCTGAAAATGTTTTTAACAGAGGGTCATGCGGGCTTTTTTTAATACGCTGGTAGAGCTTATCCAGCGGCTCGCCCGACCAGAAAGCGTCTTCGAATTTGTTGGCGCGGCGGTTGAGCTTGCCCAATGTCGCCTTTTTTTCAAAAATAATGGCCCAGCACCATACCGAGGCGAAAACGAGGATCAGCGCCACAGCTTTGACGATAATGTCAGCATGCATGAAAAGCGCAATAATGCTCAAATCCCCATCGAAAGATTGTCCGGCGGCGGCGGCGTCAACAGCGTTGGATGCATTCATGTTCGTACTACTCCTGTAATTTTGAGCGGACCATCTCCGGAATCCGTACCGGGCGACCGTTGCTGTCAACGCAGACAATGGTAACTGTCATGGAGAAAAGCATAAAATCTTGGCAAAAAATAGACTGATTCAAGAGAAAAGAGCTGTTTTTCATCTCTTTTAGGGTCGTTTCGACCCGTAATTTCTGGTCCAGCAGAGCCGGTTTGAAATAATCGGCGTTCAAGTGGCGGACGACGAATAAAACGCCTGTCTTTTCAAGGATATCCGAGAACGGCAAATCAAGGTCGTGCAGGTACTCGCACCGCGCCCTTTCGCACCATGCAATATACTGTCCGTGGTACATAATACCGCCGGCGTCAGTGTCTTCATAATAAACGCGGTATTCGTGTGTGTGGGTGCGAGTCATGGCGCCACTGTAGGCAATTATTCGGCGTCAAACAACTCGTCAGCCAAGGGTTTTTTGGGCTTTAAGCCGAAATATTGATAGCCTTTGGCCGACACCACGCGCCCTCTCGGGGTGCGCTGTATGAAGCCTTGCTGAAGCAGATAAGGCTCAACCACATCTTCAATAACATCGCGTTGCTCGGACAGGACGGCGGCGATGGTTTCAATGCCCACAGGACCGCCGCCGTAATTGTCGATAATGCAGTTCAGATAGCGTCTGTCCATTCCGTCAAGTCCCGATGCATCGACATCAAGCCGCGAAAGCGCCTCATCGGCTTGTTTTGCGCCAATTGATTTGTGTCCATCGACGGCAGCAAAATCACGAACTCGTCTTGTCAGGCGACCGGCAATACGCGGTGTTCCACGTGAACGTTTGGCGATTTCATAAGCGCCATCAGCGGACATGGCGATTCCTAGAATGCGGGCGGAGCGCGCTACAATCTGCGCCAGTTCGTCATGGTTGTAAAATTCCAGTCTGAGCGGAATGCCGAAGCGATCGCGCAAGGGGTTGCTTAAAAGACCCGAACGCGTTGTCGCGCCGATCAAAGTAAACGGCGGCAAATCAATCTGCACTGATCTTGCCGCAGGTCCCTCCCCGATGATCAGATCGAGTTTGCGGTCTTCCATGGCGGGATAGAGGATTTCTTCAACGGCGACGCTCAAGCGGTGAATTTCATCGATAAACAAAACATCGTGCGGCTGAAGGTTCGTTAGAATAGCAGCCAAATCCCCTGCCCGTGCGATCACAGGGCCGCTTGTCGCCCGAAATCCAACACCGAGCTCGCGGGAAATAATCTGCGCCAATGTCGTTTTACCCAGTCCCGGCGGGCCGAAGAGCAATACATGGTCCATACAATCGCCGCGCGATTTTGCGGCCTCGATAAAAACTTTCAGATTCTCGCGAACCGATTTTTGTCCTGTGAAATCGGAGAGTTTGTCGGGACGCAAAGGATTTTCTTCAAATTTTTCGCCGTCCGCGGCATCAGTTTTTAGCGCGGGATTTATCATGCAGACAACTCCTTAAGCGCCAAGCGTATTATATCCGATAGGCCGATGTTGTCGTTTTCCGCTTTTTGTTTTGCTTGTAGCACCGCTTGGAATGCATCGGTTTTCGCATAGCCCAGATTGACAAGCGCGGAGACGGCATCCTGATCCACTGATGCGGGCGCGGTGCTTTTGCCGCTGATCTTTGCCTCCAATTTCGGCGCGGACATTTGCAGGTCGATTTTACCGGCTTTGTCTTTTAATTCCGTTACGATGCGAAGCGCCAGTTTTGGTCCCACGCCATCAGCTGCCTGAATAGCGGCTTTGTCTCCGGAGGCAATTGCGAAGCCCAAACGTTCGGCAGGACACGCCCCTAAGATAGCCATGCCTACGCGCGCGCCGACGCCCTGCACGCTGGTCAGCAGACGAAACCATTGCTGCTCCATCGCGTCTTTAAATCCATACAGGTTGATGGCATCTTCGCGGACATGCGTGTCGATTAAAAAAGAAGCGGGATCGCCCGTCTGGCCACACTGTTGTAGCGTGCGCGGCGAGCAATGAACTAGATAGCCTACGCCGGAAACATCGAGCAGGATATAATCGCTACCGAAACCGTCGATGATGCCCGACAATTTTCCTATCATCGCACGACCCCCGCCATGATATCGCCGAAGCGAGAACGTGTTGTGGCATGATGGGCATGACAAATGGCGATGGCAATCGCATCGGCTTCATCCGCGCCGAGCGAGCGTCCGGCCATAGGCAAAAGCGTGCGGACCATCATCTCCACCTGATCCTTGGTGGCATGGCCGTTGCCGACGATGGACTTTTTTACAAGGTTGGCTGAATACTCATGAACCGGAATGCCCTGCCTTGCCGGAACCACCATAGCGACGCCGCGGGCGCATTGGAGCTTGAGCGAGCTTGAGGCATTCATATTGACGAAAGTTTCTTCAATGGCGGCCTGTTCGGGACCGAAGCCGCGCAAGACCTCTTGCATGCCGTGATCTATTTGGGCCAGCCGTTCGGGAAGCGTCAAATCCGCGTCCGTTTTGATAAGCCCGCAGGTGATGTAGCGAAGGCGGTTGTCTTCCGCCTCGATAATCGCCCAACCTGTTTTCTGTAAACCTGGATCGATGCCGAGAATCCTCATGATACGACGATAGCACCATGAGTACGGAAAGAGAACAGGTCAAAGCGGAAAAACGCCGCTTAGGCCATTAATCTTTCCATGATTTCGTCGCTGACCTCGAAGTTCGAGAAGACGGCCTGAACATCGTCGTTGTCTTCGAGCGTGTCGATGAGTTTGAGGATGGTTTTGGCCGTTTCTTCATCCACGGAGGCGCTGACGTTGGGCTTCCAGACAAAGCCCGATTTTTGCGGCTCGCCGAATTTAGCACTCAGGGCGTCGCGCACAGCGGCGAAGTCGTCCGGCGCGCAGGTAATCTCATGCGCCTCATCCGTCGTTTCAACATTGCCTGCGCCCGCTTCGATGGCCGCTTCGAGCATGTCATCAGCAGAGCCTTTGTCCAAAGGATAGACGATTTCTCCGACATGGCTGAACATGAATGATACGGAATTGGTTTCGCCCATCGTGCCGCCGTTTTTGGAGAAATAAGATCTGACTTCGGCTACGGTGCGCGTGACGTTATCGGTTAACGCTTCAACTATGACGGCCACGCCGCCCGGTCCATATCCCTCATAGCGGATATTTTTATAGTTATCGGTGTTGCCCGCCCCAAGTGCCGTGTCGATAGCGCTTTTGATGCGGGTGTTAGGCATGTTTTCGGCGCGTCCTGCGGCAATGGCTGCGCGAAGGCGCGGGTTCGAGGACGGATCGGGTCCCGAGGCTTTAACGGCCACGATGATCTCGCGTCCGATCTTGGTGAATATTTTTGCCCGCTTGGCGTCTTGCGCGCCCTTGCGGTGCTGGATGTTTTTGAACTTCGAATGTCCGGCCATGGTCCGCCTCTTATATCTTATCCGTCTATGGTTTTGATGGCTATTTCTGCGCGATTTTCACCGGACAGGTCAAGCCCCTCTTCAGCCAAAAAGCCGCCTGATTGCATGGCCCACAGCTTTGCGTATAACCCCGGTTTGGAAAGAAGGGCCGCATGGCTTCCCTGTTCTACAACCTCTCCGCGCTCCATGACCAGAATCCGGTCCATGCGGGCAATCGTGGAGAGCCGGTGTGCGATGGCAATCACGGTTTTGCCCTTCATGAGCTCTTCGAGCGCCCCTTGAATCAGGCGCTCGGATTCTGAATCAAGCGCGGATGTTGCCTCGTCGAGAATTAAGATCGGCGCATTCTTCAAAAGCGCGCGGGCAATAGCAATGCGTTGCCGCTGTCCACCGGACAGGCGTATTCCGCGTTCGCCAACCAAAGTGTTGTATCCTTCGGACAATCCAACAATAAAATCATGGGCGTAGGCTTTCTTGGCGGCCTCCATGACTTCTTCGTCGGTCGCATCGCGTCTGCCGTAGCGGATGTTTTCCATGAGCGTGCGATGAAACAACGCCGTATCTTGGGGGATCACGGCAATCGCATCGCGCAAACTGTTTTGCGTGACCTGCGCGATATCTTGTCCGTCAATCAGGATTTTGCCGGACTGCAGATCATAAAGCCTCATCAGGATTGCAATCAAAGTCGATTTTCCCGCGCCCGACGGTCCGACAAGCGCCGCCTTTTCTCCGCCCTCAAGAGTGATATTCAAATCCTTGAAAACTGTGTGGTCGCTAAAGCTGAAATTGACATGATCAAATTCGATTTTGGCCTTGTCGGCGATTAGGCGCTTTGACTCGGGCTTGTCGCTTATTCCGTGCTGGCGCGCAGTGATGCGTAGCGCGTCCGAGATATATCCTGCCTCATCCACAAATTGCACGATTCCTCCGCCCAGCATCCATGTTACGCCTGCGAGCATGAGGGAAAGCGAGGTAACGCTCGATGCTTCACCGACAGTAATCCAGCCCTGCGACCAACCGTATACAGAGAATGCCGACATGCCGGCGCCCAGAATGACAAGGCAGATGCGGCGCAGGTTTTCTATCTGGATCATGGCCCGCATCAGCTTGCTACTGCGCTTGCGTTCTTTCGCGGCGTTTTCCGCATGTACGCCAATTTCATGACCGAGGCCGGAGAAAAATTTGATGGCGGGAATATTGGTGAGCATGTCCACGACAACGCCCGTGACATGGGCGCGTTCTTCGGAAAAACGCAAAGATCGTGCGCGGATTTTCGGTAGTCTTATTATTACAGGCGCTGTTACCGCGATAACGAAGCAGGCCATGGCAATGCCGAACCGCCAGTTGAGCGCAAAGGCGTAGCAAAGATTCACCAGAAGCTGCGAGACGCCGAAGAAAATCTGGAACCTGACGATATCGTGCATGCGAAGCGCGCTTTCGGCGACTTCGGATACTTTGCGGGCGATGGCGCCTGCGAAATTGTCCTGAAAGTATGAATGGCTGTGCCCCATCGTGTATTGCAAAAAGTCGGAACGTATACCCGCGCGCATACGCGGCTTCCAATATATCATAATATGCGCGGTCCAGATGTGCATTAGTTCGCCAAGCAAGAGCACCGCGAATATAGCGAGCAGGTATAATATTGCTTCATGCGGGATTCCTTGCTCCGGCGTGCGCTGTCCCAGAGCGTCGATAACCCTGCCGAACAAGATCAATGCGATAGGGTAGCGCGTGAAATGCAGGAAATCCTGTGTAAAGAACAGCGCCCAGAGCTTCGGGGTCTTGCCTGTTACATATTTTAAAAACCCTTTGAAATCCGTCGGCAGGGGCTGTGTTGCGTCAGGTATGTCGAATTTTACGAGCGACATGATTTAGACAGCGGGAATGTTGTTGCGCAAACGCGGGCCTGCGATG
>QFQB01000105.1 GCA_003241475.1 Micavibrio aeruginosavorus | reverse complement strand
TGCGTGCATGTCTGATCTCCCGTTTTTTGCCTATTATAAGCGTTCGGGGATGTGCGGCCAGCCGGCAGCCGACATATGCACCGGATTTTCTTGCATTTCGGTCCCATTGATGGCTTTTTAGCCGCCATGACCATCATGAAAACGCCCAGCGCCGACAGTATTGCCGAAGCCGCAGACATTATTCGCGGCGGTGGAATTGTCGCGTTCCCGACGGAAACAGTCTACGGGCTTGGCGCGAACGCGCTGGACGGCGTGGCGGTGGCGAAAATATTCGCCGCCAAAAACCGCCCCGCAATCAACCCTATTATTGTGCATGTGGCGAACCGCAACGAGGCGGAAAAATATGTGGAAGCGGATGCGCGCGCAAAAGGTTTAATGGCGACGTTCTGGCCCGGTCCGCTCACGCTTATTCTGCCGCGCAAAAAAGACGGCGGCATTGCCGATATTGTCAGCGCGGGGTTGGAGACGATCGGCATCCGCATGCCGAGTCATCCGGTGGCGTTGAAATTGCTTGAAGCAGCGAAGCTACCGATTGCCGCCCCGAGCGCGAACGCAAGCGGCGAGCCATCGGCCACCACGCCGCGCCATGTGCAAGAATCCTTGGGCGGCAACGCGCCGTTTATCCTTGCGGGCGGCGCGTGCACGGTTGGGCTTGAATCGACGGTGCTTGATTTATCCGGCGATGTGCCCGTGATCGTACGGCCCGGTGCCGTAACGGCCGAAGACCTTGAAAGTTTTTTAGGAAAAGTGGAGTATGATTTCGGATCGAAAGAAGCGCCGAAATCTCCGGGGCAGTTGCTCAAGCATTATGCGCCAAGCATTCCCTTGCGTCTTAATGCCGTGGATGTGGAAGAAGGCGAAGCCTTGCTCGCCTTTGGCCCCACGAAATTCATGGGATTGAAAACAGGCGGGTTCGCAAAAGATTTACCTGAAAGCATGTTCCGCAATTTAAGCGACCGCGGCGATCTGCATGAAGCCGCAGCGAATTTGTTCACGATGCTACGCGATCTCGACAACGGAACGAACACGCGCATTGCCGTGATGAATATTCCTGACAGGGGCCTCGGCATCGCCATCAACGAGCGTTTGAGCCGCGCGGCGCAGGGGCGCTGAAGATCACGGAAAGTTTTTGACCGGCGTAAAGCCTTTGCCGAGCACGGTGGTCGTGGACGGGCCGACATCTTTGGGTGGCAGAATTTTCTTCAAAGCCACATAGGTTTTCGAGCGGTCTTTGTGTTCAGGCACGGTCAGGCAATACTCATGTTCGCCTTCCTTGCCCCATTTCGTTTCGATGTAAGATAATTTGTCCTTATTTGAATCCAGATAGGATTTTATCTTGGCTTCGGTTTTTTTGTCCGTGCCCGCACCCATGCTGGTAAATTCCACTTTCAAATCGCAAAAAATCTTTCCCTTTGATGGATCGGGTCTCGCAAAATCGCCGGAGACAGCGTTGTTGTTGTACGCGGGCACATTCCGGTCGCGTTCCGGTGATTGCGAAGGAGCAGGCGTTGTAATCGGCGTCGGGGCAGAGTCTTGTGCAGGTTCTGCTACCATATCTTCGGGCGACAGGCGCACGGAGCCGGGCTGGTCATCCGCGCCGGGCGGCGGAGGCGCGATAATGGCTTCTTGTCTGTTCACACCTTTTTCAATCGGTGCCGCCGAAGGCGCATCCATCGCCATAGGATCGCTTTCGCCCTGCATGGTATAGGTGGGAGCGCCAAGGGGTTCGCTCTCCACCGCTTGCGCATAGGCCGAGGTGGAGGCGAGAAGGGATATAAGAAGGATCAACCGTTTCATGCGGCCATTTTATATCGTGGCGGTGTCGATCACAAAGCGGTATTTCACATCGCTCTTCATCAAACGGTCATAGGCTTCATTGATCTGGTCCGCTTTGATCAGCTCTATTTCCGACACAATGTCGTGCTTGGCGCAGAAATCGAGCATCTCTTGCGTTTCCTTGATTCCGCCGATCAGCGAGCCGGAAAAATTGATGCGCTTCAAAACCAGCGGGAAGAGCGAGATCGCCACCGGATTGGTCGGCAGACCCACTTGCGTGAGCGTTCCATCGCGTTTGAGCAGGTTTAGATACGCGTTGATGTCGTGATCCGCCGAAACCGTATCAAGGATGAAATCGAAGCTGTTCGCGGCCGATTCCATTTGCTTGGCGTCTTTCGAAAGAATGACATGATGCGCGCCGAGCTTTTTCGCATCGTCCACTTTGGATTGCGAGGTTGTGAACACGGTCACATCCGCGCCCATGGCGACGGCGATTTTCACGCCCATGTGGCCAAGCCCGCCAAGACCGACGATGCCGACTTTTTTGCCGGGGCCGGCCTTCCAGCGCTTCAGGGGCGAGTAGGTGGTGATGCCCGCGCACAGTAGCGGAGCAATCGCGGCTAGGTCTGCCTTGCTGGTAATCTTGAGGACGAAATCCTCATCCACCACGATATGCTGCGAATAGCCGCCTTGCGCGAGGCCGCCATGGCGCTTGTCCTGCGCGTTGTAGGTGCCTGTAAAGCCGTTGACGCAGAATTGTTCTTCGTTGTCCTTGCAGTTAACGCACTCGCGGCAGGAATCGACCATACAGCCGACGCCGACCGTATCGCCGACCTTGTATTTTTTGACATCCTTGCCGACCGCCGTCACCGTGCCGACGATTTCGTGGCCCGGCACCATGGGATAAAGAGAGCCGCCCCATTCGTCGCGCACCTGATGCACATCGGAATGGCAGATACCGCAGAATTTGATGTCGATGGCCACGTCTTTGGGGCCGGGATCGCGGCGGTCAAAGGCAAAGGGAGCAATAGGGGAGGTTTTGGATTGGGCGGCGTAAGCCTTTGTGGATACGGGCATAAAAAAATTCCTTTCAAAATCAGCTTTTCAAATTTAACCGTACACATCGTTGCGGCGTCGCTCATGTACAAATGCGTACATTTCGCTCCTTGCGCCTTGTGTACAATAAAATTTGCTGGGCTGTGTTAAAGCATAAATCCCGCAAGGATTTATTTCGAAAGGAATCTCCGTCAAGTCGAAGATGGTTACTTCCACAAAACAACGCCGTAGCTGAGGGACATTTACGGCGTTGTCCTTTGAAAGTTGATCAACCCTGCTTTTAGGCGGTTATGCCCAATCTCATGGCCAATCCGGGGTTGCGCATGTTCAAGTGAGCCATGCTGAAGCCCGTTGCTCTCAATCGTCTCCCGATCCTTGAAACCTCCGTTCCAATCGCCGGTCTGGTCTTTCTCTGACGTTGCTCAGGCTTCTTAAAGGCCTGATTTGCATTAGTCACAAGGTTCACCATTAAGAACCTCCCTGGTTTCTTATTTAATTAGCGGTATTGTTCCGCCTTATTAACCTGAATGTAATGTAAAGATCCATGGATGTCAACAAAAAGAGGTAAAAGCAGTACGATTTTTCATGTGAAAAAATCCAGTTTTAGTTGACTTTAGTTAAATTTAAAATTTGATATAGTATTTACATTTGAATTTTACATGAATACTGTAATTCTTTAGTTGAATTCAGTATTCTTTACTTGAAATACAATATTTCCCGCAGGCGCAGGCCTCCGAGGACAGAATTGGTCAAAACGAAGATTGTCTAGCGATTCAGGAATCCTGTGAGCACGTTGGCTACATTGATGCCGATATCTTCGACGGCATAACCGCCTTCCATGACGAACAAAGTGGGCATGTTCAATTTTGCAAGCGTATCGCCCATTTTGGTATAGTCGTCATGCTGCAGTTTGAATTTCGAAATCGGATCTTTTTCAAACGTATCAACGCCAAGTGAAACGATAACGGCATCGGGTTTATACGCGAATGTTTTTTCAAGCGCGTGATCCAAAGCTTTTGACCATGATGTGTAATCGGTGCCAAGTGGTAACGGCATGTTGATATTATAGCCTTCGCCTTTGCCGATGCCTTTCTCATCCGCATAGCCAAGATAGAACGGATAGTCATCTGCAGGGTCTGCATGAATGGAAATCACCATGATATCATCGCGATCATAAAAAATATCCTGCGTGCCGTTTCCATGGTGGTAATCGACATCGATGACGGCAACGCGTTTCGCGCCGCTTTCAAGAAAGCCTTGCGCCGCAATGGCCGCATTGTTCAAATAGCAATAGCCGGCAGCCAGCCTTTTGGAGGCGTGGTGGCCCGGCGGACGGCACAGGGCGAAAGCCGTTTTCTCGCCATTCGAAATCATTTTCTGCCCCGTTAGCGCGCAAAAAGCGGAGTGGGAAATCGCTTCCCATGTGGTTTCCGTCAAAGGTGCGGCGCCATCGGCGATGTAGTATCCCATCTGGCCGTAGAGCGCGCGCGGTTCGGGCGCATCGAAATTTTGCAGGTTAAAAACGGAAGGAAGCATGAGATGGCTTTCACCTTGCTCTTCCCAGCGGCGGTAGCCCTCTTTCAAAAATGCGACGTAGCGGGGATCATGCACGCGCGAAAAAATATCGGCGGGAAACTCTTCGGGCGCGATGATTTCGCTAAAGCCTCTATGCAGGATTTGATCCCGCACAAAAAACACGCGTTCGGGCTTTTCAAAATTTTCGACAAAACGTCCCTCCATCAATTCGAGGCCGGGATGGTGAAGCGTATGTTTTTCAGAGTAAACCGTTTTCATGTGGGGCGATTATAGGGATTCTATCCCGCCCCTGTAAACACCGCTTTAGGCGTTGAAGCTCGAGAGCATCATCATTTGCGCCGGAGAAAGCGACAGGCTGTTGTACCGTGAGGGCGGCAGGATCTGCCAGCCGTCGCGGCTGGAGCCATTGTCGGCGCTGCTGAGGCGTAAAACGCTGTCATTGTTGGTGTTGTAGTTGCGGGCTTTGTAGCTGTTGGTCGTGCTCATGAGCGAAGCGAGGCGCGTAAAGGGGTCTTCTTCGGTCTGGACGGCAACAGCTTGTGCGTTGTTGCGCGTACCAGAACCAGCATAAGCGTTTTGTGCCAAGGCACGCGTGGAAGCATCGTTCGCGGCGGTCTGAATTACATCGCCCGATGCGCTCCCCTGAAACTTGTTGTCGAAAAGCGCGTAGACCTGAGACAGAGAGCGCGGCGCGCCGGTGGTTTTATCATAGAAAATATTGCGGTTGGCGCGGGCCTCTTTGGGGAAGATATCCGCTGCAACCATATTTGGGCTTTTCTTCATCGCGTTCAAAAATCCGCTCGCACCGCCAGCGCCCATGAAGTGGGCGAGGTAAAGCTCGGTCTTGCCGATGTCTCCGCCAACATTCGATTTCAATTGCTCGTAGTTGCCGGTATCGAATTCAGCCGCCATAAGGGAGGCGATTTCAGGATCTTTACGAAGGTTGAGAATTTCGCGGCGGGTTTTGGAATCGCTTACGCGGTTGTTGTCGTCGATTTTCGCGGCGTATTTTTCGAGGCCGTATTTGTCGCCGTGCTCTTTGACCATCGTCAGCCACGTGCTTTCGATGAATTGATACAGGCCCGTGGCCGAGCTGGTCTTGGCTTTGGCGTTGGTGTCGAAGGAGCTTTCCACGGCAGCCTTTTCCAGCAGGTAGGAAAAATTGACCCCCGTCTTCGCCGCCGCGTTTTTAATGGCGTTATAGACGTTTTTAGGAACGTTATAGGCATCTAAGGCTTTGTTATATATGGATTCTTGGGCCATTTTACGTCTCTGTGTCCTGCGGTGGTTCTTGTTATCGTTCATCAGTATGGTTTCAAGATGCGTGCCAGAGCATGTACCGCGCCGCGGCATGTTTTTGTAGCGCGACACATGGTTTGAGTACTCACGACACATGGTTTGAGAATTTTTCAATTCTCAAAATTGCCTATTTCAAAGCTAATTTTAAGGAATTTTCTGTCCTCATTAAAGCGAACCTCCGTAACGTGCTTCCCGCCATCCATAGACAAAGAATTCATGCCCTTAAGCATGGCGGAATCCATAGCCATTTTCACCAAGCAATCCTCATTAAATGATGCCGTTTCCTGCCCATTCTCAATAACGGTGTATTTCATATTATAATCCCTTCCATATCCTTTGCATGGCGAACTTGATGGTCATATAACGCGCTACCGGAGGCCCGATTAAGAGTGCGTTACGAAAATCCTTTATAGCCCTTTCATGGCAACCTTGGTTTTCCAGATAATCCAAAGCATCGTACAAAAGTTCACTCCTTACATCCTCTTCAACGGTCCTTTGAAGGGCGTCTTTAAGGACTCTCCAAGCATCCATTTTGCCGCGCATGTCGGCCCGCTCTTCGAGCGCCAAACCGAAATGAGTCACCCCCCGATATTTTTCCGAAAAGTCTTTCATGATACCTCCTTTTTGAAGGCGAACAAAATGAGAACATAAAGTCCAAAGAGTCAAGGCCAATTTAAGGTTTTTACTCTTCAATAATGACCATGCCGATCGCCTGCGCGTTGCGCAGACCGCATTCTTCAACGGTCTTTACTCCCAGCGCCTCGCGGGTGTCGGCTTCGATTTCAACATCGAAGACATTTCCGGTTTCATGGCTCTTTAATGTAACGGTAGCTTTCATTTTCTATTCCCTATTTCCATGCGCCGCGATTGCGGCTCTTGCCTTCTGTGTCGCCTCTTCAACCACCGAATAGCAGTGATATTTTGTGTGACACCCCTTATTATCTTTCAAAAACCA
>QFQB01000104.1 GCA_003241475.1 Micavibrio aeruginosavorus | reverse complement strand
GACAGTGGTTGGCCGACCGAAGCGCCGAATTATTTGGGATTTAGATATGGTGGAAAACTGCAGTCTATTCGTCACGTGGAAAAAGCTACAGTTATTCCAAATATAAGTTTATGCATGCCTGAAATTCCATTGGGAGCGGGTAGGGATTGCCCACATTTCTTATATAATTTAGGGCCGGAAATTAAGCCTAGCAATTTAGAAATACCCACGGGGGCATCGTGGAGAGCGAATCGGGTTTGGTGTATGCTCGATACACTTCTTACATGCCGCACTGTGAAGGTTGCTTTGGAAGAGACTAATAAACGTAATAATAACCGTGAATATTAACCAACCTGCCGCTTTACAGCCCCATCGTTTTTTCATATCCTCCGACTCATGGCAAAAAAATATGATGATTTCGACGAAGCGGATCAGGACGGCATTTTCGACCAGATCTTTGGTATAATCTCACAGCGCAAGCGCGAATTCGCGATTGTCTCGGTGGTCGCCGCCGTGGTCCTTTTGGGGATCGTGGTGTTCGGTAGCTATCCGGACGATGCCGATAGCGCGGCCAGCGACAGCGTGCCGATCGTGCGCGCCGATGCGGGCGCGTATAAAACGACGCCGGACAATCCGGGCGGGATGGAAATTCCCTACCGCGACTCGACGGTGTTTTCGTCCGCCGATGCCGCCAAAACTGACGGTGGCACCGAAAATATTCTGGCCGACGAGGGTAGCGAAGAGCCTTTGCCGCGCGACCAGCTGTTTGCAGGTTTGAACACGGAGAATAATTCTGCGCCTGTGACGGAAGAGGTTGCTCCTGCGCCCACCACGACGACAGCCGAAGCCAATCCTGCGCTGAACCCGATTCTGGGCGATGCGCCAGCGAAGGTTGAAGCTGTCGAGCCGCCGTCCAACGATGCGCTGGTCAAAGAAGCTCTCGGCACGACGGCGCCTGTAGCCGCTGTTCCCGAGGCCGTAAAGCCGGCGCCTGTTGAACCTGCTCCTGTGGCCAAAATCGAACCAAAGGAAGAGGTTGTTGCCAAAACGGAACCTGCAGCGGGAACCGCGGCCGCCAAAGTGACGCCCGGCGGCTACTATGTTCAGCTTGCGTCGGTGAAATCCACCGCCGGAGCCGCCAGCGAATATAAAAAGATGCAGGTGAAGTATTCGGCGCTGTCTGGCGTGAAATACCGCACGCAAGAAGCCAATCTTGGTGCAAAAGGCACGTTCTACCGCATTCAGGCGGGTCCGATGAGCAAAGAATCCGCGTCTTCGGTGTGCGGTAGCATTAAAGCCAAGGGCGGTTCCTGCCTCGTCACGGCGAAGTAACCGACAGATAAGATCATGAAAAAATCCCCGCTTCATTGCGGGGTTTTTTTGTGCTTTAAAAGCCTATGGACCCACAAACAAAGCCTGTCATCCTGTCTTGCATCACGCACACGCTTAAATCCGAAGAACGCGAGTTCTTTGCGGGCTTCAAGCCGTTCGGTTTTATCTTGTTCGCGCGCAATATCCTCGATCCCGTACAATTGAAAAAACTCTGCAAGGATTTGCGGGACAGCGTGGGCTGGCATTGCCCCATTCTGATCGATCAGGAAGGCGGACGGGTTCGCCGCATGCGCCCGCCGCATTGGCCCGATTACCCTTCGATGAAGGAAATCGGCGATTTGGATGACAAGGACCGCCTCATCAACACCATCCGCGGCATTTCCGATGATTTGAACGGGGTTGGCATCGATGTCGATTGCGCGCCCGTGCTCGATGTGCTGTTCGAGCAAACCCATGCCGCCATCGGCGACCGCGCTTTTTCGCATGATCCCGATATCGTCGGCGCTCTTGCCGGCCTCGCTTGCGAGACGTTCATCAACGAAGGCATCACGCCCGTTATCAAGCATATGCCGGGGCAGGGACGCGCGGCCAAGGACTCGCATTACGATCTTCCGGTTGTCTCCGCTAACCTTGACGATCTCGAAAATATGGATTTCCGCCCGTTCCGCCATATCATCAAACAACCCTATGCGCACAAGGTTTGGGGGATGGTCTCGCACATTATCTATACGGCGGTAGATGCCGAGCATCCGGCCAGCGTCTCGTCCAAAATGACCGACCTGATCCGCAACGAATTGAATTTCCAAGGTTTATTGGTCAGCGACGATCTGTGCATGAACGCGCTTTGCACCTATGGATCTCCTGCGGATAGAGTGGCTAAAACACTGGAAGCGGGGCTTGATATCGCGCTATATTGCGCGGGCCACCGAGACGAAATGGAAGAGATTGCAAAGGCTTGCCCGCCTTTGCGCGAGGATAGTTTAAAGAGATTTGATGCAAGCAGCCTTCGAAGAAGAACCGCCGATTGACATGGAACCCATGGCTCTGCCCGAAGGCGAGCATGAGGCGGATTCATTACTGCTCAATCTCAATGGCTATGAAGGCCCCATCGATGTTTTGCTGGAAATGGCGCGCAACCAGAAAGTGGATTTGCGCGAAATCTCCATCCTGCAGCTCGCGCGGCAATATCTTGATTTTATCGAACGCGCCAAAGATTTGCGTCTCGATCTTGCCGCTGAATATCTGGTCATGGCGGCATGGCTTGCGTACCTGAAATCCCGCCTTCTGCTGCCGAAAGAAAAAGACGAAAGCGGAGAGCCGTCAGGTGAGGCGATGGCCGAGGCGTTGTCTTTCCAACTTCGTCGTTTGGAATCCATGCGCAAAGCGGCCGACATGCTGATGGCCCGTCCGCAACTCGGCATCAATTTGTTCGCACGCGGTGCGCCCGAAGGTTTGAAGACCGCTTACAACGCGACCTACAAAGATACGCTGTTCGATTTGCTCAAAGCCTATGGCGATATCCGCCGCCGCGCCGAAGCAACGATTTACGAGCTGCCCGTCTTCAACATCATGACGATGGAAGAGGCGATGGACCGCATGGCCAAGATGCTGGGTAATCTTCCCAAATCCGGCATCAATTCCGTGTGGACGACGCTTCAGAGCTTTTTGCCCGACAATATCAAGGACCCGCTGTTGTTGCGGTCTTCTATGGCCTCGACCTTTACGGCTGGGCTGGAACTGGCGAAGCAGGGCAAGGTGGAAATCCGTCAGGACGGGCTGTTCCGCCCTGTTTATATCCGCACCGCGAACCGACCGCCGATCGAAGACGCGCCGAAAAAAATCGAAGAAGAAAGCAATGATGATGACGCCACAACAAACTGAACAATTGAAAGTGCTCGAAGCGATGCTGTTTGCCTCGGCCGAGCCGCTGACGCCGCAGGCGATTCATGAACGTCTGCCGTCCGACGCGGATTTGAATGTTCTGCTTAATGAATTGCGCGGGCAATACACGGACCGCGGGATCGAACTGGTCGAAGTTGGCAACGCATGGGCGTTCCGCACGTCGGCGCAAGTGGCCGATGCGCTCACGATTGAAAAGAATGTCGAGCGCCGCTTGTCCCGCGCCGCGCTGGAGACGATGGCGACCATCGCCTACCACCAGCCGATTACGCGTGCGGAGATCGAGAATATCCGCGGCGTCGCCACGCATAAGGGCACGATCGACCAGCTGCTGGAGCTTGGCTGGGTCAAACCCGGCAAGCGCCGAGAGACGCCGGGCCGTCCGCTGACGTGGCTGACGACCAACAGCTTCCTTGATCATTTCGGTTTGGGATCTATTATGGAGCTGCCGGGTCTGGAAGATTTGAAGGCCGCAGGGCTTTTGGATCGTCGTCCCGCCATCGAAACGGTTCCGGATTCCCGCGATCTGTTCGATGATGCGGACAAGAGCGCGGCCGAAGTTTTGTCGGGCGTCAAAGACGAAGGCAATGAATCCGCCGAGGATGAATTCGACGGATACGAGGAAGAGGAAGACTAGGAAATGGGTATCAGCATCTGGCATATTCTTGTTGTCGTGATCGTGGTGTTCCTGCTGTTTGGCAAGGGCCGCGTATCGGGCATGATGGAAGACCTCGCCAAGGGCATCAAGAGCTTCAAAAAAGGCATGGCGGACGACGATGACACGCCGCCCAAAAGAATAGAAGACAAACAGAAAGACCGTTAATCATGTTCGGCATCGGCTGGTCCGAAATGCTGGTCATCGTCCTGATCGCCGTGATGGTGATCGGGCCGAAGGATATTCCCAAGGCGATGTACCAGATCGGCCGCTTTGCTCGCCGGCTTCAATACGTGAAATTCGCGATGAGCCAGCAATTCGACGACATCCTCAAAGCGGGCGACATCGAAGAGCTTCGCAAGGGCGTGAATTTCGAGGTCAAGCACACGGATGAAAAAGCCGCCGATGACGAAGAGGAGTATCCGCAATCCCAACCACCCGAAGCCGTTGCAGAACCTGTTGCGGAACGTGACGAGGTGAAATCATGACGGATGTTCAAGAAAACGCTCTGCAGGCCTTGACCGTTCATATCACGGAATTGCGAAAACGGCTTTTGTGGTGCTTTGGCGCCATGATTGCGGGAACTTTAATCTGTTATCTTTTTAAAGAGCATATCTATGCGTTTCTGGTGCAACCGCTGGCGAATGCGATGGGCAACGGCGGCGAAAGGGAAATCAGCACCAATCGTCTGATCTACACCAATCTGACCGAAGCCTTCGTTACTTATATCCGCGTGTCCTTCTTTGCGGGATGTTTTTTGACATTTCCGATCATCTTGTCGCAAATCTGGATGTTCGTGGCGCCGGGGCTATATAAAAACGAACGCAAAGTGTTTTTGCCCTATCTGGTTGCCACGCCCATCCTGTTCTTCATGGGCGGCGCGATGGTGTATTACGGCGTCATTCCGATGGCGTGGCATTTCTTTTTGAGCTTCCAGAGTACGGGTTCTGAAACGGCGCTTCCCATTCAGTTGGAGGCCAGCGTGGCGCAGTATCTCGATCTTATCATGATGATGATTTTTGCGTTTGGTTTGTGCTTCCAGCTTCCGGTGCTGCTGACCTTGCTGGCGCGGGCGGGTGTGACGAGCGCTAGCGCCCTTCGGTCTTTTCGCCGCTATGCCATCGTGGCCATCTTTATTGTGGCTGCGGTGATTACGCCGCCCGATGTCATCAGCCAGTTTGCGCTGGCTATGCCGATCTGGGGGTTGTACGAGCTTTCGATCTTTCTTGTCGCCCGCATCGAAAAGAGCCGCGATGCAAACCCTGCTTGAAATCTACCGCGCCAAAATTGAGTCCGGCGATATAGAGGCTGATGCCGAACAGGGCAAGGCGGTCAAGGCTCTGATGCGTTTGTCGCAGGATTTGCAGGCCAAAAGACCTTTCTTCGGCAAAGCCAAGCCCGTCAAAGGCGTTTACATGCACGGCGGCGTCGGGCGCGGAAAATCCATGCTGATGGATTTGTTCTTCGATAATATCGCCGAGAGCAAAAAACGCCGCGTGCATTTTCATGCCTTTATGATTGAAACGCAGGACTGGCTTCATGCGAAGCGGGCGGGCGGGGCGGTCGATGATCTTTTGCCGAAATACGCGCGCTATGTTGCAGACAGCGTGCGCGTGCTGTGTTTCGATGAATTCCATGTGACCGATGTGGCCGATGCAATGATCCTTTCGCGCCTGTTTACGGCGTTGCTCGATCACGGCGTCGTTGTCGTGGCGACAAGCAACTGGCCGCCGGACAGGCTGTACGAAGGCGGCTTGCAGCGGGAGCGGTTCCTGCCGTTTATCGCCCTGATTAAAGAACGTCTCGACATTGTTCATCTGGATTCCGATACGGATTACCGTGAAGAAGCGGTGCAGGATCTGGAAACCTATCTTTATCCGCTCAATGGTGAAACGGCGGCAAAGGCCGATAAATTCTTTCGTCATCTTTCGCACGGGGAACCGCCGCGCGAAGAAACCGTTCGTGTCAAAGGGCGGGATATTCCCGTCAAAACAGCTGGCGGTACGGCGCGTTTCACCTTTTCCCAGCTTTGCGAACAGCCGCATGGAGCGGAGGATTATCTGAATATTGTGGCAAAATTCCACACGGTCTTTCTCGAAAATATCCCACGTATGGGCTATGATCGTAACAACGAGGCAAAGAGATTGATGACGCTGATCGATGTTTTATATGATGCGCGGTGTCGAGCCGTATTTACGGCTGAAGCGCCACCGGAAAAACTCTATCACGACTCAAAATACGCCTATGAATTCGAGCGTACCATCTCGCGGTTAAAGGAGATGCAGTCTTCGTCCTATCAGGAGGTACGCTAATGGGGTTTTTCAGCAAGATACTGCCGCAAAAGAAGCGTCTTGAGGCTGATGAAAAAAAGATTGCCGAAGGCGGTAGCGAAAAACAGCGCATCGCGCTGGCTAAAGACGAACGGACTTCTCAGGAAATTCTTTATTATCTTGCTCTGCATGATCAATCGGACAAGGTTCGAAAAGCCGTTGCGGCGAACAAGTCTACGCCGCTACAGGCGTCTTCCTTGCTGGCAAAAGACAAAAATCAGGACGTTCGTTTTGTAATCGCGCACCGCCTTATCAAAATCCTGCCTGAACTGCCTGAAGAGCGCTACAGCCAGCTCGTACTGCCCGGCTTCGCCGCCAATCTGGATGGCACGCGCAAGGTGATCGAGTTGCTGCACCCCCTGCTCGGCAAGGGTCATCCCGAGCTGCAGCACCGCCTGGATACCCAGGCCGACGCCGCGGTCCGCAGCCTGATG
>QFQB01000021.1 GCA_003241475.1 Micavibrio aeruginosavorus | reverse complement strand
GCGGACGGGCGCATGAACATGGTCTGCGAAGCCGACAGCAAAGTTATGATTGCTGAACAATATAGTTTCGACTGCTCACCGGATCCAAAAACTGCCTATATTATCTCCAAAAACCTCAACGGCACAGGCTACACAGCTTATTATAAACTCCGTATCGAAGACCAATATGCCGATATGCTAGATCATATGGTCTTTTTGAAAATTGACAATTTGGGCGATGAAGAAACAAACCGCTCCGATGCCGGACCCGAAAAAGGCTGTAACAAAAAACGCACATTTTATGCCGGACCGGAAACATATATGCGGAAAGCCTACTGAGTATTTTTCAGACGTTCCGCTTCCAACATTTTATTTTTACGCCAGCCATTACGGTCATCACCAACGTCACTGCTCCGCACCTCTTCCGAAGCTCTTTTATAATCTTTTGCCTCAAGCGCATCGAAAAGTTTGGGCCAGGCTTTCACAGTTTTGTTGTTGTCATCCTGATATTCCCGCCGGAATTTCTTGTCGCCGATATTATATTGCATATCGAGCAACGCCTGACGCGCCGGATGGGGAATGGCATCAAAATCGCGCATCTTGCTTTTGAGCAAACCTTCTTCCTGCAGCAATATACGCCGCGTTTCTTCACGGCTAGCCGCCGGATCAAGACCGATGGCTAATAAATCTTTATTCTCAAAGGGATTGTACCTTTTAGAGATATATCCTTGCCCATAGGGTTGTTCTTGGACCTTTTTATAGGCATCTCTTTTTTCCATTTGAGTTGCAAGGCGGCCGAATTCTTTTTCTGAAATCATCGCCTTGAAAGGATAGCGCAGGGCATCTTCTTCGCGGCGAAGATGAAGCCCCAATCCGGCGGTGACATTCCCCTTGGCATCGCGATACATATAGGGCACATCGCCTTCATAGTTTTTAATGATATTTATCATCTCGTCATCCACGAGCGGGCGGTTAAAATTTTTATTCTGATCCGGCATATTTTTTCTCCTGAAAATTGAAAGGCGGCGCACAGAACATGACTGCGCGCCGCGAGGGGATTATTCTTTTTCCGACACAAAGACGGTGCAGGCCGCACCGGCCGCCAGAACCGCCAGATGGGTAAAGCGCGGGCCTTTGCTGTCGCCGCAGCCAATGGCGAAATCATAATAGATGCCGTCGGGGTAGTAATGGTCTGTGGACGCCGCCGTGACGGACGACGTGCCGAACCGCAAATAGACCGGTCCCGTGGCGTAGACGCTCAAGACTTGCGTATCCGCATTGAAGGCGGTTGCGTTGCGCGCGGAGGCTGCGCTGGCTGCGATCGCATGGGCGCCGCCGCTGGCTTTGAGGCGCAGGGCCGGAATGACATTGCTGTCGGCATCTTTGGGCATTAATGTAGGCATATTTCTAACTCCTTGTAGTAAAAATGAAAAAAGCCCGCTTTAAACAGCGGGCCATGATAATTGGCGTGGATTTTCCACGAATGTTCCTATTTTGTTCTATTTTTGGCGCTTTGTCAAGTCAGACAAGAAGTTCTTGCGCCATCGCGCTTTCGGCAGTGCCCCAAGCCAGAAACAGGCCGATCAGACACAAAACCGCCGTACCGCACAAAACCGGCGTAAAGGGCTGGAATACGCACACAAGAATCATGCTCCCCAGCAACATGCCGCAACATAAAACCATATTGTCTGTAATCCCGCGTTTGGACGACAGCGAGATGCAACCCAGCGGAATAAACAAAAGGAACGTGAGAATCGCCAGCCCGACAACCCCGCTCTCCACAAGGATGATGCCGAAGATGGACGGATATTCGCCCTCGCGCAAACCGCCGGTCAGATAGGCGATCGAGCCAGAACCGTTGCCCGACAGCGATGCCGCATAGGAATCCAGCCCCTGTCCGCCCAGTCCAAGGGTTAGGATAAAGCCCGCCACCGCATAGGCGCAAACAATCAAAAGCGCCGGACGCGCGAGTGTTTTTTCCGCAGCATAAGTGCGCATGACAAACGCCATCATGAAAAAGGACAGTAGCAACATAAACCCCTGCCCCCAGTCAAAAACAGCCGTCAAAGCGGAGGTTTTCCCCAGCATGGGTCGATCTTGGTAGCGGCTTAAGAAGTCCGAAACAGGAAGAGCGGTTTCCATGGGGGCCGATGGATTTGCTGCACAATAAATCTGCCATGCTGCAAAAGAAAATCCCGTAAAAACAAACAAAAGAAACGACCCTCCAAAGGAGGTTTTCAAAAGAAAATCCCGCGCCTGCTCCTGCTTTTCATGCAGGGAACGGATGATTTTTTGTGCAAGATAACCACTGGCTTCGGGCAACGGCATAGGCTCGGTCAAGCTCATCAAACGGAGCATCATGATCAGGCTCCAGAAGATGGCCAGAAAGCCGTAAACCCAGTCCGCGCCAAAGCCCGAACCATGGCTCCAGGCCAGCAAAAACATGCTAAAGAAACCGGCCGTCATGACCAGGGAAAACCCGGCCAGCCGCGTCATAGCCCGTCGCTTTCACCCATCGCAAGAAAGCTGAGTTTAAACTCGGCCGGAAGGGCGTAGCTATGAGCGGGAGAGGCAGAATTATGTTGCAGCCTGTCGGCAATTTCCAAAGCCTTGGCCGCACCGGAAACATCGCCTTTCTGCTGCAGCATTTTTGAAAGAATTTTCCACCCGTCAACCGACATCGGGTTCATGTAAACGGCGTTAGTGGCCTGCGCCACAGCCTGATCCACCGCTCCGGACTCCAGCGATTGAACCGCGGCCGCCAAATAAGCCTCGCTAAGGGACTGCGGGCTTTTCATCAAACAAAAACCAAGACCCGCCGCACAGGAAAACGCGGCCAGCGCAAAGGCAAAAAACGCCAATTTGCGGACAGCTCTGCGCTCCGGACGGAGCGTATGATCCATAGATGCGTGTGTCATGGGCCTTGCGGTTTACTATGCCGTTTTGCGCGGCGAGGTCGTTTGGATACACCTATGAAAGCGCAAAGAACCGTTCCTGACCAGAGGCAGAATCAGTTGATCCACACAAAGCTTTGGAAATGCTGGAATCGATCTTGTTGATAAAATTTTAAGCTACGGCCTGCGCCTTGATGCGGCTGGTGCGGCGGTAATCCATCGCCCCGGTGGGCAGGTGAATCAGACAGACATCGAGCGTAACTTCAGAAACGCCGTTTTGAAGCAGATCCTTTTGCTCATCAAGCGCGACGGAAAATCGTTTCGCGGCATCGACCGCCTCGGTTTCGGACTGCGGACGTTGCAACAACAGAGCATATTGATTCTCGCCGGTCTGACCCAGTATGTCCGACTGGCGGCGCAGACGGCCCAATGTCTGGCCAAGATGGGATACGACATAATCTGCGGCATATTTGCCGTCGTCCAATTTGATATCCTCGTGATTGGGAATGGAGATGAACAGCACATGCGAGCTTTCGCCGTAGCGGCTCACGCGGTCGGTGGCTGACCGGAACAACTGGTTGAACGCGGATTTGGAGATGATCCCACCCGCGGACGGGAAGTCATAGCTGTCGTCGCCCAGCCGCAACACGGTCTCAATCATGCGCTCGGCATTTTCGAGGGTAGAGACCAAGGCCTGCGGATCGAGCGGCTTGGCCAGCCCGTCGTGGCAGCCGGCCTTGATGCCCGCAGCGCGATCGCAATTTTCGCCGGTCATGACGAGGTAGGGATATGTATGAACGATGCGGCGGATCTGCAAAAGGATCGCCTTGGCATCAGTCATCGGCGAAGGATCGAAATATACGACATCCACCTTGTTGGTGCCGATCTGCTCGATCCCGTCGTTTTTCAAAGAGGCCAGAATAACCTCGTGTCCTGCGGCCCGTATTTTAGAGGCCAGCAGATTGGAAAACATTTCGTCGCGATCGATAATCAGGACCTTCATGAATGGCTCTTTTGCTTTGAATTGCATGGGTTTGCGCCGCCTAGACCGCCGCGCCTCCCATTGTGACCCGCCAATGGTAAAAAATAAATAAAAGAATGGGATCGCCTTGGGTTAGTGGCCGAAAAACTCCTTATTTCCTTGTTTGACAAGCCAAAGCCTCTGCGGTACAAACAGCCACGTTTTCCGGCAATTCGTTTTAAGGAAAATCAATCACGGGCCCACGTGGTGGAATTGGTAGACGCGCTAGCTTCAGGTGCTAGTGATCGCAAGGTCGTGGAGGTTCGAGTCCTCTCGTGGGCACCATAATATAGCCGCTTGGCAGGCCATCTTTTATTTTCTAAGGTACATACATGGCTATTACCCTTCACAAAGGCGATCTTCCCGCAGGTTTGAAATTCGGCTCTTCTGTTGCCGTTGACACGGAAACCATGGGTTTGAATCCCGCGCGCGACCGCCTGTGCCTCATCCAGCTTTCCGCCGGCGACGGGAACGCCCATCTGGTGCAGTTCGCCCCCGGCCAATATGACGCCCCCAATTTGAAAAAGATCCTGATGGATCTGTCGTGTCTGAAGATCTTTCATTTCGGCCGCTTCGATATTGCTTCGATTCAGGCCTATTTGGGCGTGGACTGCACACCCGTTTACTGCACAAAAATAGCCTCGAAACTGGCGCGCACCTTTACTGACAGGCATTCTTTGAAGGAATTGTGCAGAGAGCTACTCGGCGTAGAGCTTTCCAAACAGCAGCAATCTTCAGACTGGGGCGCGGAAAAACTGACCGACGAGCAGCTTTCCTATGCCGCGAGCGACGTGCTCTACCTTCACAAATTGAAAGAAAAGCTCGATACAATGCTGCAGCGGGAGAACCGCACGCATCTCGCGCAGGCGGCATTCGAATTCCTGCCGCAACGCTCTCAACTCGATCTAGACGGATGGGCCGATGTCGATATCTTCGCCCACTAAAAGGGCCAATACCATGAACAGCGATCTTGAAACCGGCCGCAATGCCATTTTGACGGAAATGAACGGCCTTAAAGCGCTGGCGGATTCTCTCGATGAAAATTTTGTGAAAGCCATTGAGGCCATTCATAAAATGAAAACCGAACGCCGCGCGCGGCTTATTGTTGCCGGTATCGGCAAAAGCGGCCATGTCGGCAAGAAAATCACCGCAACGCTGGCTTCCACCGGCACACCGGCACATTTTGTGCACCCCAATGAAGCCAGTCATGGCGACCTCGGCATGATATCGGAAGGAGACGTCGTGCTTCTGCTCTCCAATTCCGGCGGCAGCTCAGAACTTTCCGACCTCATCCATTACACGCGCCGTTTCGGCATTACCTTGATCGCCATGACCAGCAAGCCCGAAAGTCCGCTGGGTCAGCACGCAGACATCATATTGCAATTGCCCAAAGCCGCCGAGGCTTGCCCGAACGGTCTGGCGCCCACGACATCCACAACAATGCAGCTTGCGCTGGGCGATGCGATCGCCGTCGCCCTGCTGGAAAAGATGGGTTTGACGCCCGAGCAGTTTAGCATCTTCCATCCGGGCGGAAAGCTGGGTCAAAAACTTTTGACCGTCGCAGGCGTTATGCAGCCGTTTGACAAGCTCGCCCTGTTGCCCGAAACCGCAAAAATGGACGAAGTCATCGTCCAGTTGACGGAAAAGAACCTCGGTTGCGTGCTTATTATGAATGACAAAAAGCTTCTGGGAATCGTCACCGACGGCGACTTGAAGCGTCATATGGCCCCCGATTTGCTACAAAAGCCGGCTTCGGAGATCATGACCAAGACGCCGAAAACAATCGATGCCAGCGCTCTTGCCGTCGAAGCCATGAACGTCATGACCAAAACCGAGGGCCGTTACCTAACTTCGTTGGTTGTTCTGGATGGCGCAGGCGATGTCAAAGGCTTGATACGCCTTCAAGACTGCTTGCAAAGGGGCGTGGCATAACTCGCCTTGTCTCGCGGGCCGCTTCTTGCCGCCCTGCCCGATTTCGGGTAACTAAAACCTATGGATGTTTTTGACGATCCCGCCACCAAGCCTGCCGCCGCTCAAGACCGTTTGAGCCGCCTTTCCGTCGGCGAAGATCGCTCCTCGCTCATCAACCGTAAATATTCCTCTTTTGTGAAATCTTTGCGTTTTATTCTTCCTCTGGCCGCACTGGTCATGACGGTGGTCGTCCTGACATGGGATGAAGGCCGCCGCGTCGAACCCATGAAAAAGGAAGAGCTACTGCCCGCCTCCGACAAGGTGCAAAACGAGCTTTTGAAGCCTGTTTTCAAAAGCGTGGACGACAAGAACCAACCCTTTGAAGTGACCGCCGATCTCGCCACGCAAAACCGCGAAAACCCTGATTTGATCGAACTACAAAAACCCGTTGCCCATCAGGACATGACAAGCGGAGAAAAAATCAGCGCGGATGCGGCCACAGGCCTTTACCAGCAAAATGAGCAAAAACTCAATCTTGCAGGCGACGTGCACCTGAAGCACAGCAACGGCTACACCCTATCAACAGAAGAATTGCGCGTCGATCTGGTTACGCAAAAGGCTTATTCGGGACGCGATGTCCGCGTCGATGGCCCCAGCGGATCGATCGACGCCACGGGCCTTGAAGGAGACGCCTCAACAGGCACACTCATATTCACCGGTCCCGCCAAAGTGATTTTATACAGCGACGGACCGCTCTTTTCGCCCAAAGACACGCCTTCGAAGGAAAAAACACCATGAAATTCTTTGCAAAATATGCCTTGTTTCTTTGCGCTTCTTTATTCGCCATCGCGCCTGCCGGGGCGCAACAAGATACACCCGCTCCGGCGCCTGCCGCGCAAACAGCGCCTGAAAACAGCAATCAGCCTATTGAAATTACGGCGACCAAAACCGTTGAATGGCTACGGGATCAAAAACAATATGTCGCCCGTGAAAACGTCATCGTCAAACAAGGCACGATGACGATCATGTCCGATCTTCTGGTCGCCGATTACCGGGAAAGCGAGGCCTCCTCCATGGAAATCTGGCAGATCACCGCAACCGGCAACGTTAAGATCATGGATGACAAGAATACCGCTTACGGCGATAAGGGGGTTTATGATGTCGCAAACGGAATCGCCGTCCTGACCGGCAACGACCTGAGACTCGTATCTCCTGATCAGACCGTAACCGCAACACAAAGCATGGAATACCACGCCAATGAGCGTCAGGCCAAAGCGATCGGCAACGCCAAAGTCGTGCGCGCGCAAGATACGTTGTCCGCCGACACCATCACAGCATTCTTCAAGAGCGAAAATGCTGCGCCGGCCACTGCAACAACAAAACCTGCACAAAACAGTCCTGTAGGCGGCGGTAATCTTGACCGTCTGGAAGCCGACGGCAATGTCGTTATCAAGACCCCCACCGAAACAATTCGCGGACAAAAGGGCGTATACAAAGCCGATAGCAATACAGCCAACCTGACCGGCAAGGTCAAAATCGAGCGGGATAAAAATACGCTTGAAGGCAATCGTGCGGAAGTAGACCTCAACACCAACGTCAGCAAGTTGTTCGGCTCGGAAAAAGAGGGCGGCCGCGTCCGCGGGGTCTTTTTCCCCGGCTCCGAAAAAAGCCCGAAAAAGGCGCAGGATAAGCCCGCTACGACCGTAGCCCCTGTCAGCCCTCCCGCGCCGACAGCTGCACCGGACCTGTTTCCACCCGCAAGCGCCGAAAATACTACCCCTGCCCCCGTTGCGCCTGCTAGTGTAGCGCCCTAGATTATTGCCTAGGTATAATTAGGAATATCCTGTGGTTCATTTAAAAGAAGTACCCAAAGGCCTCACGGCCCGCCATTTGGCCAAAAGCTATAAAAAGCGCCCCGTTCTGCGGGATGTCAGCATGACCGTGCGCCGCGGCGAGGCCGTCGCCTTGCTGGGACCGAACGGCGCCGGGAAAACCACATCCTTTTACATCATGACCGGCTTGATCGAAGCCGATGCGGGGGAAATCTCTCTCGACGGGCAGGATATCACAACCCTGCCGATGTACCGCCGCGCCCGGCTCGGCATCGGGTATCTGCCGCAGGAAAGCTCCATCTTCCGCGGCCTCAACGTCGAGGACAACATCAAAGCCGTGCTGCAGGCACAAGCGCTTTCCGACGAAGACAAGGAAACGCTACTCGAAGAGCTTTTAAGCGAATTCCACATCTCCCACCTGCGGCGCACGCCCTCCATCGCGCTGTCCGGCGGGGAACGCCGCCGCTGCGAGATCGCCCGCGCGCTTGCCTCGCGCCCGCAATTCATGTTGCTTGATGAACCGCTGGCCGGGATCGACCCGATTGCGGTAGGAGAAATCCGCAATCTTATCCGCTACCTGAAAACCAAAGGCATCGGCGTTTTGATTACCGATCACAACGTGCGCGACTGTCTCGACATCGTGGACCGCGCGTATATCCTGCATGACGGTCAGGTCTTGATGGAAGGCACCGCCGACCAGATCGTCGCCAGCGACGAGGTCCGCCGCGTCTATCTGGGCGAAGGCTTCTCTCTCTAACCTGCCGCCAAACCTGTTACGGCGCCTTTACGCAAGGCGCATAGCCGATAGGACCGTACTCTATGGCATCTGCCAGCACAGGGTTGTAAGGCATAGGTTGCAGAAACTGTGTTTCATACGCCCGCGGACGAGCAAGATAATGATGAACCGTCGGATGGAATATGACTGGCCGGCTACCCGGCCAAGTTTGCAACACATAGCTTTCCTCCGTGTTTGAAGCCTTCAGCTTTTTAACTTCGAAAGGATGCTTGAGTGAAAATGTGTAAACATCCTGCCCGACATTCATTTGAACCTTTCTGCTACGCGTAAATTCAGGTGATGTTTTTTTGTAAACATAGCGGCCATTACACTTAATGTAGCCTTGCGATTGGCAGTTTGCGCAAGAGCTTCAGCGGCCCCAATGCCCGAAGCTACAGCGGAAAACGGCAACAAGGAAGTGACGGCATAATTACTATATTTTTTCATTGGTTCACATATGTATAATATATACAGATGTGCAGAAACTTTCGCATCCCAGCGTAATCCTTTAACCTTTTATTTAGCCCCCCGCATGGTACAATTCTTGCATAAAGGATTGCCGCCATGTCTTCGATTAACCAACGCCTCGATCTTCGCCAAGCTCAGAATCTTGTTATGACGCCTCAACTACAGCAGGCGATCAAGCTGTTGCAACTTAACAATGCGGAACTGGCCGAATATATCGAAGCCGAGATCGCCCAAAATCCATTGCTGGAAAAACAGCCCAATGAATCCGAAAGCGACGCTCCTGAACACAAAACCGCAGAAGACCGTGATAACGTGCAGGACGATTTCGATTCTGCCGTCACTGGCAACGAAAATACGACCCCGCAGCAATCTGGCGATTTCGATGCCGGTACAGCGCAGATCGGCGCAGGAGGCACCCGCAATTTTGACGAATTCGATGAAAGCTCGGATGCAACACTGACAAAACCAGAGACATTGCGCGACCATTTAATCGAACAACTCAACATGACTTTCGACGATGCCAAGGACCGCCTGATCGGCGCGATGTTGATCGACATGGTGGACGAAGCCGGCTATGTACGCGAAGGCACAGGCGATCTTGCGGCCAAGCTGGGTGCGGAAGAAGCCCGCATTGCGGAACTTTTGGACACATTGAAAAAATTCTCGCCCTCCGGCGTCTTCGCCCGCGACTTGAAGGAATGCCTTTCGATCCAGCTGGAAGATCAAGGCAAACTCGACAAGCCCATGACCATCTTGCTGGACAATTTGCACTTGCTGGCAAGCCACGACACGGACGCTCTTGCCAAGAAATGCGATGTCAACACGACCTATCTTGCCGACATGATCGCCGATATCAAAGCGCTTAACCCAAAGCCTGCCGCCAATTTCGACCATCTTGTGGTACAAACAGCCATTCCCGATGTTTTGATGAAACGCCTTCCTAAAAACCTCGGCGGCGGCTGGCGCGTGGAATTGAACACAGACACCCTCCCCCGCGTTCTGGTGAACAATGAGTATTACACCGAAGTGTCGTCTATCGCCAAAGACAAGAAAGACCGCGAATACATCACGACACAACTGAACAATGCGAACTGGCTGGTCAAATCACTTGATCAACGCGCACAGACAATTCTCAAAGTGGCTTCGGAAATTGTAGAACAGCAAGATGCGTTCTTCACATTCGGGATTGAATTCCTGCGCCCGCTCACGCTCAAAGACATTGCCGAAGCGATCTCCATGCATGAAAGCACCGTGAGCCGCGTCACCACAAACAAATACATCGGCACGCCGCGCGGCATTTTCGAACTGAAATATTTCTTTTCCACCGCGCTTGTCTCGTCCGATGGTACGGCGCATTCGGCCGAATCCATCAAGGCGCGGATCAAAGCGTTCGTCGATGCGGAAAAACCGGATGATATCCTTTCCGACGATGCGATAGTTGAAATGCTGCAAAAAGACGGGATAGATATCGCCCGCCGCACCATCGCCAAATACCGCGAAATGCTGAATATCCCCTCTTCCGTGCAACGGCGCAGGCAAAAACGCTAATAGATGGCCCGCGTCATCAGGTGATCGACTCCCAACAGATCCCGCGCACTTTTCTTGAAATTTTCATTCGCGTCCGTGACCTGAATTTCGAACGTTCCGGCTTGCGAAAGCCGTTCTTCCATCTCCGGATGGCGCTTCAGGTAATCTTTCAATTTATCGGGAATTATTTCATCTTGCGAAATAAGAGCCGCTTCGGGCATCAAATCCTTCATATATTTTTTCAGGGCCACGTAATGCGTACAGCCTAGAATGACGCTCTGCACCTGTGCTTCTTTCATGGGCGCAATATAATCCTCCAGAACTCTTTCAATATATTTTTTGCCGCCTTCTTCGATCATCGGCACCAGAAGCGGCGCGGCAACGGAAACCATCTTTACATCCGGATCAAGCTTCCTTAATTCCAGATCATAAATATTTGAATGAACCGTTCGTTGCGTTGCCAGCAATCCAATGCGCTTTGCATTGTGCTCAATGGCGACCTCAAGCGTGGGAACGACCACGCCCAAAATTCTCTTGTCTGGAAATTCGCGCGCCAAAAATCCTTGCTGCAGTTTACGCAAAGCGGCGGCAGACGCAGTGTTGCACGCCATGACGATTAAATCGCATCCCTCGCCGATCAAATATCGCATGGCCTTTTCCGATAAATCGTAAATCGCCTCATCGGAGCGACGTCCATAAGGAAGATGTAATGTGTCCCCCAAATAGAGGTAATCAAAATTAGGGAGTTGTTTACGAATTGAATCCGCAATAAAAAGTCCGCCCAAGCCGGAATCGAAAACCCCTATTTTTTTATTTCTTTTCATGAATCTGCGGCTTTGCCTTTTTTTCTTAACCAGATCGGACTATACTTAATCTTAAGCACGAAAACAGCGCTTTCACAGCCCTTTTACAGGGCGGGGGTCTCTGTTTCGGGCCTCCTTTGACGAAATAACAAAAAAGGTGAATCGATGCAATTAACCGTACAAGGCAAACAAATGGATCTTGGCGACGCGCTGAGAACGCACGTCTCGGACAAGCTGGAGGACATCAATACAAAATATTTTAACCGCGCAATCGATGCGACTGTGACCTTCGCCCCCGAAGGCCAGGCATTCACCAAAACACATATTTCCATCCGCGTGGGCAAGGACATCATGGTGATTTCCGACGCAACGGAAAACGATCCGTATGTTTCCTTCGACCAAGCGGCAGACAAAGTCGCCAAGCAGCTACGCCGCTATAAGCGTAAATTGCGCGACCATCACGAACGCGTTGAATCCCTAACAGCCGAGCATTTCACGCCGGCTCTGGATTACACGCTGAGCGCCGATGGTCATGATGAAGAGGTGCAGGACCATTTGGTTATCGCCGAAATCGCGACCAATATCCTGACCATGTCCCCGAGCGAGGCAGCAATGCGTCTGGAGCTGTCCAACAATCCGGCCCTGATGTTCCGCAATGCGGGCCACAAAGGCTTGAACATGGTCTACCGCCGCCCCGATGGAAACATCGGCTGGGTCGATCCGGACGGCAAGACCACCACCGTTAAGAAATCCTAATATTAAAAGCCCCCTTCACGGGGGCTTTTTCATACCTGCTCAAAAAAATATTTTTTCCAAGCGCAGGGAACGAAATCTGCCCTTTTCCGTTCCTCTTCCAGTCGGCTCCACCCACCTCTTAACGAAAAATTAAGGCCCATTTGGGTAAAACCACGCCACACAAAATTGAGTGACTTTTACGCGTTCGCCGCAACGAAATCGTTTTGCGGATCGTGCGAATAAGAGTATGTAGTAACCGAGTTTACAAGAGGATCGCCTATGCCGACTTCCCTACCGCAAACGTCTCTGGACTTTGATCTCGTCCTTCCTTCCCTTATTGCCGTTAATCAAAAGCAATTGCTTCGTTCTCTGGCACAGGAAATATCGGGCGTTATAGGTATTGGCGAGCGCATCTTGAATGACCGCCTTGTCGAAAAGGAAAAAGAAAGCCCGTCCGCTATGGGTGAGGGTCTTTCCATCCTGCACCTGCATATCAGTGGCTTGAAACAACCTTTCAGCATGTTCGCCCGTTTGAAAAACGGCATCCCGATGAGCGCACCGGACAACAAGGACGTTGATCTTGTTTGCGTACTTCTAACACCGGAACGCGAAGGTGCGGCTTATTTACGAACGATGGCACGTATCTCTCGCCTCTTGCGCGATGCACAAATTTGCGTTAGGCTTCGGTCAACTCAAGACGAGAAAGCTATACGTGCAATTCTCGAAGCGCCGCCGGTACAACGTATCGCGGCCTAAACAGACGACAGAATTATAAAGTTCTCTTTGTTCTGTGTGATGCTTTAATCATACACAAGAAAATACCTCGTTTTATACGACAGGCAGGAACTAGACGGGATGTGGTTTCGTTGAACCCACATTAGCCATAGGAGAAAGACCATGCTCTCTGGACACCCGCACATCAAAAGTATTCGTGTTAGTGAAACCTATTTGAACGACCGGACCATGCGTAGGCTTGTTGTCGATACGGATTTGTTGATGCCGGAATCGGGTCGTATTGAAGAGAACCGCAAATTGCTGGATCTTCACAATTATCTCGAAAATATTGCCGTGAACGATTTTGCCGATTTCGACGAAGTGGAAATCCGCACGCCCAAAACAAACATAGGCGACGCGGCGATTCGCATGAGCGCATAAAAAAGCCGGCTTATTGTCGGCTTTTTTTAAATTTCCCGTGATGCTTAATGCAACGTGACGGGAAGAAGATCGTGATGGCGCAAAGTCGCGATCGCCATATCCATGCTATCAAGTACGGAAAGTTGCGTGCCGTCTGCGGCATAAATGGCATAAGCATTTTTTGTCTGCCCTGCGATGGGCAAGGAACGAACATACGCGATCTCATCCATACCGATGCGCAAAAAATCGCGCGTCGAAAGGCCTTTAAGGAAGTTGCGGACCGAAGCCTCGCTCGGATTATTGTTCATGTCTGCCATCCTTTCATCCTATCATACACCAATGAAGCGTATATTAACACTTTATTGGGCATCCCTCTTATCAATATCAATGGTTTTCAGGACGTTACCGTTCCCTTTTTCCTGATTGCCGCTTATCGGGATTTTTCGCGCTTTGCTTTCCGGCTCAACTCTTTTCATGTCGATATGAAGCAGTCCGTTGTCCAGATAGGCACCCAAGATTTCAATACCATCAGCCAGCACAAAACTACGCTGGAACTGGCGCGCGGCGATGCCGCGATGCAGGTAAACCCTGCCTTCCTCTTCGGTTTGCTTGCCACGAATGGTGAGTTGGTTTTTTTCGGTTTCGATGTCCAGATCGTTCATTGTAAATCCCGCAACCGCCAGCGTAATACGCAAGCCGTTCTCGCCGATTTGTTCAATATTGTAAGGGGGATAACCTTCCGAGGCGGTTTTACGCATACGATCGACTGTTTTTTCAAACTGATCGAAGCCAAGGAAAAGGGGACTGTCAAAGACAGAGAGTCGCGTGTTCATGATAACTCCTTATGAAAGCGAGCCAGTACTTCACGGAACCCGCACCATGCAGCGTTCCGACAATGAACAATATAGGAATTAGCGGGATTTTTTCAAGAAGAGGCGGTCGCAATAGCCACATTCGACGCGGTCGCGTCCATCGAGGCTGTACCAGACAACTGGATGCCCCAGCGGCCCATTGCCGCCATCGCATTTCACCTGATCAGAATCAGAAGGAATTTCAATTATTTCAGGAGCTTGCGGGAGATTTTGTGCCATGGTCGCCGTTTTTTAACCGTTTATTATCCAGTTTCGCCCTAAATTGGCATGTGGGGCATGCTCTGACAAGCCCCTTAAATGTCTTAGGGGGACAAAGCGGCATGGAAACCGCAGGACTGCAATTTACCGACAATAGCTCACTCAAAGGCCGTGAAGACCGTTATACGGTCGTACGTGTAGACGCGAGCGCTATCCTTAAAAGCTGGCGTCAGTCTTTGTTTAGTTTTGAATGGCTGCATCCGGACGGCAGTATTCGCGGATTGGACGATCTTCCTCTGCATGAACGGGATAAGCGCATCAAAGTCGAAAAACACCTTAAGGTCGGTGATGTTCTTGAACGTCCGGTCTTGGGCATAGGCATGCTGGACAATGTGGAGATCGGAGCCGGACGGGATATTTTTCTAACTCTGGCCGCACAAGGCGTTCCCGAAATAGAAGTCCATGTGCCCGTCAGTAGCAAAAGCGAATTCGCGTCTTTTATTCGCGGTTGATACAAGCACCCCTTTTTCCTGTAGGATAAGAACATGACCAGACCCTCATCCCAAAGCGGTTCCGCATTTTTTATCATTCTCATCGCCATTTTTATCTTCGGCGCATTGTCCTACGCGATGATGCAGGGAAGCAGAACAGCGCAAAGCGGCTTGAGTTCAGAGCAAGCGCGTCTGGCCGCCAATGAAATCATCTCCAACGGCGACAACGTGCAAAAGACAGTCCAGACTTTGCGGCTACGGGGTTGCACAAACGCCCAGATCAACCCGGGAGCAAACCCGAATGCGCCCACGGATAATAGTTGCGACATCTACAACCTGGCAGGTGGTAAAGCAACTTTTTACAAGTTGCCGGAAAACTACCACGATCCAAAATTCCCTTACAACACGACCGATGTCAGTGCAGACGCCAGTTACAATGTCGAAGAAACACCAACCGAAACGACAGACCTTGTTTACTACGTGAAATTCATCAAGAAAGACATTTGCCTTTCAATCAACAAGATCCTGGAAATCGAAACGGACACAAACGGAGATCCTCCGGCAGAGACGCTAGAGGCATGGTGGCAGGACTACGACGGCACTTTTAAGACAGGGGGCAACGGCATCGGCGACGACAGCGACGCGCCGCATGAAAATCATTCAAGCGGTTGCTACGGCGACAGCACCAGCGGCTATACCTACTACCACGTTTTGCTGGCGCAATAATTATTTGCGTTTCCACTGCGGACCTTGCGGCGTGTCTTCGATGACGATGCCCTTTTCATCAAGGTCTTTGCGGATGGCATCGGCGCTCGCGAAATCCTTCGCCTTCTTCGCTTCCTGACGCCTGGCCACCAGCGCGTCGATATCGTCCGGCGAAAGATCGCCCACGCTTTGGCCATAGCCGAGCCACGCCGCTGGGTCGTCCTGCAAAATCCCCATCAGCTTGCCGATCGCAATCAGCTTGCCTTTGAGTTTGGCTTTATCGTTTTCGTCTTTGACAACACCGTGAATGCGCGAGATGGCCAGCGGCGTGTTCAAATCATCGTATAGCGCTTCGAGAATCTCAGTAGGCACCTTTTCATCGGTTGCGGTGATATCTTTGAGCGCATGAAGCTGGCCGTAGAAGCCGTCGAGCTGTTTTTGCGCTTGCGCGATTGCCTGATCGGACCAATCGAGCGGCTGGCGGTAATGCGCGCCCAGCAACGTCAGACGCAATGTCTCGCCTTTGTGATGCTCCAAAAGCTCGTGCACGCGTTTGAAATTGCCGAGGCTTTTCGACATTTTCTCGCCATCCACCGTTACGAATCCATTGTGCACCCAGTATTTGGCAAATGAAGCGGGATTGTTTTCCTGCCCGTGCGCGCAACAACTTTGCGCAATTTCGTTTTCATGATGGGGGAATTTCAAATCTGCGCCGCCGCCATGAATGTCGAACGGTAGACCCAGATGTTTTTCCGCCATCGCCGAGCATTCTATATGCCAGCCCGGACGACCGAAGCCCCATGGGGAATCCCAGCCGGGCTGATCGCCGTTCGAGGGTTTCCAGAGCACAAAATCCGCCGGATCGCGCTTGAAGGGAGCGACATCAACCCGCGCGCCCGCAATTTGTTCGTCTCGCGAACGTCCGGACAATGCCCCATAGCTCGGATCGGACGGAACATGGAATAGGACATGACCTTCGGCTTCATAGGCATTGTTGCGCGCGATCAGCTTTTCGATCAGCGCGATCATCTCGGGGATTGTTTCCGTTGCCTTGGGCTGTATGTCAGGCATGTTCGTGCCCAAAGCCGTCATATCTCCATTGTAAATACGGGCGTACTTCTCGGTGATAACAGTTATCGCGTCCCCGCTTTCGCGGCTTGCATTTATGATGTTATCGTCCACATCCGTGATATTTGAAGCGTATGTAACCCGCGGATACACCGTACGCAATACACGGGACAACAGTTCGAACACGACAGCCATGCGGGCGTTGCCGATATGGGCGTAATTATAAACCGTCGGGCCGCACGCATAAACGCGGACATGCTGGGGATCAAGGGGTTCGAACACCTGTTTTTCGCGAGCCAGAGAATTATATAGCTTAATCATGGCGCTAGCTTTACACACAGCGGCCCGCGCTTTCAATGACCAAAGGACAAGACGTTTGAATATCGATGAATCTTATCTGACCTATTATGCAGGTCCAGAATCCGACCATTTCAAAGGCACCCAATTCTTCAACCCCTGGAGCCCCCGCCCTCAAAAAGGGCTATGGGATGTGTTCAAGTGGCGCATGCAGGGCACGCGCGCCGAATGGCCCGAAGAAGTGAAAAACGAACCCAAACCGCCCCTTTCAGCCCATCATGACGGGTTGAGAGCCACCTATATCGGCCATGCAACCATTCTGGTGCAGGCAAGCGGCGCCAATTTGTTGATTGATCCGGTCTTTTCGCAACGTTGTAGCCCTTTTACGTCGATTGGGCCCAAACGCGTCCGTCAACCTTTTGTGCCCATGGAAATGTTGCCAAAAATTGACTATGTCTTTGTAAGCCACAATCATTACGACCATCTGGATCAAACCAGCCTTGCCTGGCTGGCGCGCAACCACAAACCCGTGATGATCACGCCCCTTGGCAACACGCGCCTTATTGAACCTTGCGCCGATGGATGCTCGATGGTCGCGCTCGACTGGCACCAAACCATCCCCCTCAAGAACAATTTGTCCCTGACCGTAACGCCCGCACAGCATTGGTCGCGCCGCGGCTTTAACGACATAAACCGCGATCTATGGGGTGGTTTTTTCCTGAAAGATGCGGCTGGCAAAAGCCTCTATTACAGTAGCGATTCCGGCTTTGATGAAAAGCTGTTCAAAGGCCTTGGCGAAAAATACGGCGCTCCCGGTATCGCCATTTTGCCGCTCGGCGCATACGAGCCGCGTTGGTTCATGAAATACTCGCATATGAATCCGGCGGAAGCCGTCGAGATCCATAAACTGATGAAAGCAAAAAAGAGCATGGGCTTTCATTTCGAAACATTTCAACTAACCGATGAAGCCATCGACGCGCCGCGCATTGCGCTTGGAAAAGCATTGGCGGAAAACAAAATTGCCGAACGCGATTTTATCGCGCCCTACCCCGGCGATTTTGTGGAAGCGATTTAAACGCGCTGAATGGGAAGAATGCCGCGGCTGTCGCGAATGAAAGGCGACAGGCGGAGCGTGTTGAGCACGCGTTCGCGCGAGAACGGTTTTTTCAAGAAGCTGACAGCGCCAAGTTCGCTGGCGTTCATGATGCTGGATTTTGCGGTATCGACACTCAGCATCACGACAAACGCTTCCGGATCGGCGCATTTAATCGCCTGCAGTGTCTGGTGGCCGTTGATCCCGGGAAGATGTATATCCAAAAACACCGCATCGGGCGCGTATTCGATGTATTTCTGAATGGCCTCTTCGCCGTTGCGGGCGATGACGATGTCAAACTCTTTCAAAAAACCTGCAATGTAGGAGGCTGTAAAACGGTCGTCTTCGACCACAAGTATGATCGGCTCCTCACGGCGCTTGCGGCGAAGGGACAGGCTTTCGACCACGCTTTCGTCGGAAAGAGAGTCATAAGCCTTCATCTTCTTGTGGCTGAGGAATTTTTGTTCGGCCATTTTTTGATAGGTTGGCAATTCCTTGGCCAGAAAACCGAATTCGCAAAAACCGCGCGGAAATTTGGCAGCTTCGGCTTCCAGTGTCTGACGGACCTGTTTTTGCTGGGCCTCGTTGGCGGGACAACAGAGCAAGATCACGTCATTGTCGGTAAAGAAATAAAGTTGCGCGCCGGGTAGCATGCCGCCCGTGTCGCGCAATTCTTCGGCATAAGCTTTGGCTTCTGCGCGAAAGCGCGTTAGATCGCTTTTGATGAAAGCGCGGCGGCTGACCAGATTGTCATGTACGACATGGCGCGAAAAAGGAAAGACGCACGCAATCCAACCGCTCGGGTTGGCCTTGAGCTTGTCGATAAAAGTCAGAAACTGGTGTTCCGCACCATCGGATATAATCTTCATGAAATCCCCTGATATCCCCATACGAGAAGATGCTGATCTGTACCTTATCCTAGGCGAAAATGCTTAATAGCGCGTATAGAATACCTTGAATTTTAAGGAGTTAGCGTGGATAGTTGGTAACCATGAACAAGCGCATCACCCTTCCCAAATGGTACGACCTTCACGTCCATGTCCGTCAGGGACCCGCCATGGAGGCTTATATCGCCGCCCACCTTTCTATGGGGTGTGCCGGCATCCTTGCCATGCCCAACACCAAGCCGCCCGTCGCCAAAATCCGCACATCGGACCCTTTGCCTTATTGGAGCGTCGAAGAATACAGGGACATGATATTAAAAGCGGGAGGAAATGCCTTCTCTACCGTCATCACCCCGCTCTACCTGACCAAAGACACAACGCCTGCGATGATTGAGGCAGGCGTGAAATCCGGCCTGCTCAAAGCCTGCAAATATTATCCGCCGCATGGCACCACCAATGCGGACCATGGCCGCCCTCTACGCGACCTCATGGACAACGGCGTGATCAAAGCGCTTGAGGACAACGGCGTGATCCTGTGCCTGCATGGAGAAGAACATGCGCTATCCGGCGAGCAATATTTCGGCAGGAATTCGAACGCCGAGGATTATTTCTATCGGGAACGCATGCCTCGCTTGCGTAATCAACACCCAAACCTGAAAATGGTCTGTGAACATATCACGACCAAAACAGCCGCTGACTTTGTTGAAAAATCAGGAGATAAAACCGGGGCCACGATAACGCCACAACATCTTCTTTATACCATGGGCGATTTGGTGCAGGGCCTCAAATACCATCTTTACTGCCTGCCGCTGGTCAAATTCGAAGAAGATCGCCAAGCCCTTTTGAGCGTAGTAAGAAAATCCGGCAATACCCGCTTCTTTGCCGGAACGGATTCGGCACCGCACACCACCAAGGCCACAGAATGTGGTTGCGCCGCCGGATGCTTCACCGGCGGCATCGCGCCGCAGCTTTATGCGGAAAGTTTTGACCTTGAACACGACCTCGAAATCTTCAAGGCATTCCTTTGCACCAACGGCGCAAATTTCTACGGCCTTCCTGTCCCTATAGAAACCTTTGATATGGTTTATAAAGATATGGATCTGGAACCGTTGGACACCAAAGACGGTAATGTTTTGCCCCTGCCATTGGGATTGGGACAAAAAACCCTGCGCTGGAGCATCGCATGACGTCCGCCACAGACGAAACAAAAGTGCTGTCCCCGAATTACAATAAGGATGGACTTATTGCCGCCATCGCGCAGGATTTGCTTACACGCGAAATCCTTATGCTGGCATGGATGAATGAAGAAGCCCTCCAAAAAACCTTGCAGACAGGTGAAGCTCATTATTGGAGCCGGTCGCGCGGCCAGCTCTGGCATAAAGGCGCGACAAGCGGATCAATCCAGCGTGTGAAAGAAATCAGGATTGATTGCGATCAAGACGCCGTCGTGCTTTTGGTCGAGCAGACCGGCGAAGGCGCCTGCCATACTGGACGACCAAGCTGTTTCTACCGCAAAATAGACAAAGCAAACGAAGAACAACCAACGGCTTTGATCTTTTTGGACGCGCAACCAAAATAAGTGTATGAGAATTTTTAGTAAAATTTTACCCAAATTTTGCGTGTTTTTTCGGTATACAAAAAAACTCCTTTTAAACGAGGAGCTTATGGTATTAGACTCAAGACGTTCATCAGGCGTTTTCGCCCTTCCGGTAATACCTTCTTAAGTATCCTAATATAGACTGAAAATAGGAAATCAGCGCATTTCCAGCGGGGAAATTCAGATATCGGGATAAGGACAGGTTTTTGTCGAAATGGTTAGAGCGTCTGCCAAAAGCATTTCCGATTGGTCTGAAGCCGTGATACAGCGCAAACGCAGTAAATCCAGCACCCTTGCCAGCATCAGCAACCCGCCGACCAACATCTGGCGGTCGCGCATCAGCTGGCGGATCGCGCTTAGCCTCTTTTTGACCATTCTGGTCGTTCAGGGCGGCATTATCATCTTCAATTTTAAACAGCAGGAAACCACATACCTGAACGATCTGCGCGAAGTCGGCCGCTCCATTATTTCGCCGGCCATCGGCAACGTCACAAACATGTTCGCCTCGCCGATCTCGCAAGATCTAGCCGAACGCATCAGTTCGACCACTGCTGTCAAAGGCATCGCCATCTATTCGATGGATTTGCGTCTGCTCGGCTCCTACGGCGAGCCGGTATCGATGATCATGCTGGATCAGGATAGCCTCAATCGCTCCTACCGTTCCATAGACGGCTCCACCTACGAAGTCGTTTACCGCGCCAGCGACCTGCGCCGCCCTTATGTGGCCGTTGTTCGCCTCGATTCAAACTACATCGGCCCGGCGCTGCTAGACTACATCAAGCAAACGCTTGCGATTATGCTGCTGATGTCCGCCTTCGTAACCGTGGTTTTGATGATCTCGCTGTCCAAATGGCTTTTGGAACCGATTCTTTTCATGCGCGACAACCTGATGGCCGCGGCTGAAAATCCGGAAAACCCCGTCATCAAGGAATCGCCCTATGACGAACAGGATGAAATCGGCGGCGCGATCACGCTGACGCAAAATCTGATTCTTCAGAACGCGGAAAACATCTCGCAGATCAAATCCGCCGCGGAAGACAAAATCCACAAGCTTGCCTACTACGACCAGCTGACGGGCCTTCCCAACCGCATCCAGTTCCTGCAAAAACTGACGGATCAGGCCCGCAAAGCCAACGACGATGACAGCCGCGCCAAGCGTTTTGCCGTCATCGCCATGGACCTTGATCATTTCAAGGATATCAACGATTCCATGGGACACAACGTCGGCGACGCCATATTGCGCGGCGTCGGCAAAAGATTGCGCGCCGCGCTGCCGGACAGCGCCGTTGTCGCAAGATCGGGCGAGGATGAATTCGCCATCACCATGCCGCTTTCGACCGATATAAACAGCGCCCGCGATGTTGCGGACAAAGTCGTCAAAGTCATTCGCTCGGAGCCGTTCAAGGTTTTCAACGAGACCTTCCAGATCAGAGCCAGTATCGGCGTTTCCACTTTCCCCGATGACGGAATCGATCCGGATCAGGTTTTGAAGAACGCCGATATCGCGCTCAACCGCGCCAAAGAGGAAGGCCGCGACACGATCAAGGAATATTCAGAAGACTTCGACCGCGCCGTGCAGCAAAGATTCCAGCTTTTGCGCGATCTGCGCGACGCCATGGAAGCCAAAGAGCTACAGCTTTATTTCCAGCCCCAGTTCGATCTGAACAGCGGCAAAATCATCGGCGCGGAAGCCCTGCTCCGCTGGTTCAAAAAAGACAACTCCAAAGCCGGCGGACAATTCATCTCCCCGGCGGAATTCGTCCCGATCGCCGAACAGTCGGGATTGATCGTTCCCATCGGCGAATGGGTCTTGCGCCATTCCTGCGAAGTCGCCGCAAAATGGCAGGCCGAAGGACAGGACATACGCGTGGCGGTCAACGTTTCGGGCGCGCAATTCTACCAAAGCGATTTGGTGGAGTATGTGTCCAAATGCCTGAAAAATTCCGGCCTGAAACCGCAGAATCTGGAACTGGAAGTTACCGAATCCGTCTTTATGGACGATATCCAGCAAACCATCGAAACCCTGCAGCAATTGCATGCCTTGGGCGTCGAGCTGGCGATTGACGATTTCGGCACGGGCTACTCCTCCTTGTCCTATCTGCGCCAGTTCCCAATCGACCGCCTCAAGATCGACCAGTCCTTTATCCGCAACGCGCTCAACAACGCGGATGACGCCGCCATCGCGCGCACAATCGTTCGCCTAGGCCATTCTTTGAACCTGAAAGTCATTGCCGAAGGGGTGGAAACAAAGGAACACGAAGCCTTCCTGCTCGAAGAAAAATGCGACGAGGTGCAAGGATTCCGCTATTCGCGCCCAATCCCTCTTGAAGAATTCAACAAATTCGCGACTTCCTACAAAGGCAATTTGTCGGTGTTCGACAAATAGGCCGGAATACGCGCCAAAAACGCATTGCTGTCCGCCGCAATGCTCCTGACAACGTCTGCAATATAAGCGTTGCGGGCCTTGGAGTTGGTTTCAAAGTCCGGCACCGCCTCATCCACATCCGGCAAGACGAAAGGCTCGCGCCCCGCCACTTCGCGAAACAGCGGAACGTTCAAGCCGAATCCGCGGCGGATGAAATCCTGATGCTCTATGTGCATGGCGACCGCCAGATCGCTGGCCTCAAGCATATCGCGCGTCAGCAGCCGCGGCGCATGGAGACTGCTGTCCAGCCCCAGATTCGCCAGCGTCTCGCGCACGAAAGGATCAATCAGCCTCGGCGCGCCGCCATCCGTTCCGGCAGAAGAAAAACGATAATGCAATCCGGATCTCAGGCTTGCTGCGCGCACGGCCAGTTCCGCGCTCAAACTCCGGAAAATATTGCCTGTGCAGACAAAAAGAATATGCGGCCGCGTTTTCTCACCCATAGAATGATCCTATCTCACAAACCGTTTTTGACAAAAAACATTATCCGCGCTACCAATTTTATATGATTTTGATTACGCCTGCCCAATGCCGCGCCGCCCGCGCGCTCCTGAATTGGAGCCAGCCGGATCTGGCCAAACGTTGCGAAATGCACGTCCAGACAATAAGCGCGTTCGAAAGCGAAACGGGCAGCCCGACCAAAAACACGCTTTTTAAAATACACGCGGTGCTCTCGAATGCGGGCATCGATTTTTACGGCGAATACGGCGTCAATCTCTCCGAAAGCAAATTCTTTATTTCCGACAGCTATATCGGAGCGCTCAAAGATGTTTTGCAAACGCTGCAAAAGGGCGAAGAGGTTTTGTTCATGCGCGCTGACGACCGGCGCAATAGCCGTATAGACGAGGAATGCCTTTCTGAGATCGGCGCGGCCGGCATCAAGATGCGGGCCCTGACATCCGCAAACAACAAAAATCTGCGTTCCGACCGCGAATATAGAATCTTGCCCGAAAAATATTTCGTCACAACGACTTTGTACGTGATCTATGCCGACAAAATCGCCCTTAATCTGGATTACAAGGACGATGCGCGGTTTATCACGCTCAAAAACAAAACATTCGCCAGCGCCATGCGCAAGCAATTTGAATACTGGTGGGATGCTTCAAAGCCCGTCGCATAGCAGCGGCCTACTGATTGGCCCCAGCCGGCCTCCAGCCCGCAAGCCAGTCCTTGCGCAGCAAGATATAAGGCTCTTCCCCGTTGGCGCGGTAGAAGCTGTCCACGACATACAGGACATTGCCTTCCTTCTGGCGGATCACCGCCGTATTGTGCGGCCAGCGCCCGTCGATGAAATAGCCGCGGTGGGTCGGCAGGGCCGGTTCGTGAAATTTCAAAAGCCCGGCATCTTGCAACATTTGCAGATAATGCGTCGTGTTCACCGTCTCGTCGATGCAATCGAGCTGATTCAGGTTCTCCTTGAATGTCACCGCCATTCGAAGATCTTCTGACGTTCCTGTTTTGGAACCGATGATCCTTTCCATTTTTGCGATGGCGGCAGCGATTTTGCTGCGTTCCTCGGCGGCATCTTTTGCGGCATTTATTTTAAAAACAGCCTGAATGGAAGCCCACTCCTTGTCTGTAAATCCGGTGGGCGACTTTTGCGTGCAACTATAGCCGTGGCATTGCGTGAACTCTTTCGGACTGACCGGATCCGGATTGTATTTATCGGGATCGATCCCTGTTGCACAGCCGGACAATAAAATTACAGACACAAAGATAAACAAGGCTTTCATGAACATTCTCCTGCGGCGGAGAATGGCATGCCTGCCGCCCATGGAAAAGCCATCAGCACATTCTTTTTTTACAAGACGCGCGGAAATCTTCGCGTTAGGATGCCCGCCATGAAAAAAACGAACGTCATCGCCATCGACGGTCCGTCCGCCAGCGGAAAAGGCACCCTCGCCCGCCGCATTGCCAAAACGCTGGGCTACGCCTATCTTGACACGGGCGCGCTTTACCGCGCTGTGGCCCATATCGTTTTGCAGGCAAACCAAAATCCGGACGACGAAGAACAGGCTCTGGCAGCTGCCGCCGCGCTTTCGAGCGATCTTCATCCCGAAGATCTTCGCAATCCCGCGCTTCGCACGGATACTGTAGGAACCGCAGCATCAAAAGTCGCAAAATTCTCGAACGTTCGAGACAGGCTTCTCGCTTTTCAAAAAGATTTCGCCCAAAATCCCCCGCAAGGATGCATGGGCGCCGTTCTTGATGGGCGCGATATTGG
>QFQB01000103.1 GCA_003241475.1 Micavibrio aeruginosavorus | reverse complement strand
ACAGGCTCTATGCGAATACATTGCCCCTTTGCATTTGTCTCGATAAACGTGCCGCAAAGCGTCGCCTCGCCGTCGGCGGGAACCATGCGCTCCGAAGGCGTTTTCTTGACGAAGCGGTGAACGGAAATATCTTTGCGCACGCCGATAACGGAATCGTAATCGCCTGTCATTCCCGCATCGCTCTGGTAGCCTGAACCAGAGGGCAGTATCTGACAATCGTTCGTCGGCATATGGGTATGCGTTCCCACAACGGCGCTGATGCGCCCGTCGAAATAATGGCCATAGGCCATTTTCTCGGATGTTGCTTCTCCATGCAGATCTATAAAAATGGCATCGACATTGCGGCCAAGTTGGTAATCTTTCAATAGCTCGTCCGTCCCTGTAAACGGGCAATCGATCGGGTCCATAAAGAGTCGGCACATGGCGTTGACGACAAGAATTTTTTGTCCCTCTTCAGTGGTATGGAGGTAAAAACCATTGCCAACTGTTCCTCTCGGGAAATTCAATGGGCGCAACAGTTTCGGATCGCGCGCGATATAGGGGATGATTTCGCGCTGATCCCAGACGTGGTTTCCTGTGCTGATGACATCGGCGCCTGCCGCATAAAGCTCCTTGCAGATCGCTTCGGTGATGCCGACGCCGTGCGCCGAGTTTTCGCCGTTGACGATAGCCATATCGATTTTCAGGTCGGATTTGAGTTTCGGCAGATGTTTGATGACGGCATCGCGTCCCGACCGTCCCATTACATCGCCGACAAATAAAATACGCATTGTCTTCTTTCTAGCTTCTAAAATCGTGTACGCCGCTTGGCGTGATAATCATATCCATTTTCTGGTCGTGCTCTTCCACAGGAAGATTGAACAAAACGGCCTGAGCGGCATAAGCAATGCCGATGGTCAGAATATCGCGCGTTGCCCGCAATTTCGCAATGGTTGCATCATAATGTCCGCCGCCGCGTCCCAGTCTGTTGCCTTTGCGGTCGAAGGCCAGTAGCGGCACAAGGAGCACATCTGGCTCTACGAGCTTTTCGTCCGGCGGAACAAAAACGCCGTAATTTCCTCTGATGAGGTCCCCTTTTCCGTCCCACTTGGAAAAAACCATGGCGCGTTCCTTGCGGCTGGCGATCGGTAAGGCGACGCAGGTACCTTTCTTAAGCAGGTCGTCGATAATGTAGCGAGCGTCTATTTCGTGGTCGAGCGGCCAATAGGCGCCAACCACCTGCCCTTCTTTCAAGGGAACGCTTTCATGGAACAAGGCGACAAGATTTTCAACGTCTTCATCGTCGCGTCTGATGCGGTCCCGATGCAGGACGGCCTGCTCGCGCAACTCTTCTTTTTCAATCATGGGGAATGTTGTACAGGAAAAAATAAAGCGCCGCGAGTACCGTGTCCAAAACGGAATTCACATGTGGCCCTGAAAAACAGGTGGGCTCCATATAACCGAACCAAGATCCGGTCAGGGACAGATCCCTAATGCGAACTATTATCGGCCTCTGGAATTAAGTTGGATTCACGAGTACCGCAGCTAAACTTTACTATAGCACAATGTAGGGCGTTTGTCCCTACTGGGCAAGCGACGGCGGTGGAACGGCGGGCGCGTCTTCACGGCCGCTGTAATTATTGCCGTCATATCTGTGGTTTTTTGAGGCCGGACGCTCTGCGGCATTGCCGTCTTTCGGACTTGTCAAGGCAACGGCGCCCAAAGAGCCAAACGCAAAAGCGGCTAGTATGGCTGGATACGCCAGTTTTTCTTTTTTAAACATTAGACACTCCTCATGTTACAAAGTTAAAATCTTAAATTTTCTTATTATTAGGGAAATTGTATACAAGATAGCGCACCCCAATGCAATAAAAAATCCCCGCCTTCTGGCAGGGATTTCTTTGGTCGTCAGCCCTAGGAAGGCTTGGAAAATTATAGTTTTTGAAGGTTTCCGGCGATCTGGTCGATGCGCGCGGCCAGAAGGTCAATAGCGGAGACAATCGCCTCCTCCTCTTCGTCGCTCATTTTTACGCCTACGGCCTGCTGCTGCCGCGCCATAGGGACGCCGCCGGCTTTCATATCGGCGATTTCATCGGCAAGAATGATCGAGGTAAGCACAAGAAGATGGGATTCATTGCTGGCGGCGCCGGCGCGGGCGATTTCACGCAGGCGGAAATCTACATAGCGCGCCAATTCCTGAACGCGTTTTTCCTGGCCGTCATCGCAGGCGATGCCGTAATTCCTGCCGTTGATAAGGATGCTTATTTCCGCCATCTCAGCCGCGCCCTTCCTTCAAAATCTGTTCAACTTGATTGATTGCATTGTCGAGGCGCGTCGCCAGCATGCGGACGTTCGCAGGGTTCAGCGTGCCGCCCTGCTGCGAAGGGGCGCTGAAAAGGTCGTTCTGCGAACTGGACTTGGAAGCCGGAGTAGCTTTTTTTGTTTCGATGGCTTTTTCCAGCTTGACGATGGACGAAGACAAATTGTTCAAGGAATTTTTGATCGCGGCGCTCACGTCGGGTCCTTTTTTGCGTTGGCAAATAACCATTTATGTTTCGAAGATAATTTTATTTATGACGCTGGCGCACGCGCGGTCAAGCGTTGCGGAACGGTTTTCCCATATTTTTTGCAAAAAGCGGCATTGACCCGCCTGATGCGTCTTGGCATGGTACGCCAAAGCAGAAGGAATCAATTATGACCAAAGTAGCGACCAAGCCAGCCGAAAGCGCCCTTACCCAACCGCAAATGAAGGAAATGGCGAATGCGATCCGTTTCCTGACGCTGGATGCTATTAAGAAAGCGAATTCCGGCCATTCGGGCATGCCTATGGGGATGGCTGATATTGCCACCGTGCTTTATTCCAAGTTTTTGAAATTCGATCCGGCCAACCCGACATGGGCGGACCGCGACCGTCTGATCGTTTCCAACGGCCACGGCTCTATGCTTCTTTATGCGTTGGCTTACCTTACAGGCTACAAGGCGATGACGATTGATGAAATCAAGAATTTTCGTCAGCTTCACTCCAAAACGCCCGGCCACCCTGAAATCGATGTGTCCATCGGCGTCGAGACGACGACCGGACCGCTCGGACAGGGGATTTCCAATGCTGTAGGTTTTGCGACGGCGGAGCGCATTCTGAATGCGAAGTTCGGCGACGATCTGGTCAGCCACTACACCTATGTCTTTGCCGGTGATGGATGCTTGATGGAGGGCGTAAGCCATGAGGCATGCTCCCTCGCCGCCAATCTTGGTCTGGGCAAGATGATCGTTTTCTACGACGACAACAGCGTCACCATCGACGGCAAAACCGATATTACCTTTACAGATAATACGCCCGAACGATTCAAATCCTACGGCTGGGATGTCCAGACCATTGACGGCCATGATCTGGCCGCGATCGAAAATGCGATTATCAACGCGCAGAAAACGGCCACGCCCTCCCTTATCTGTTGCAAGACCAAAATCGGGTTCGGAGCGCCGACGCAGGAATCCAAACCAAGCGCGCATGGAGCCATCACCAATGACGATGAAATCGCCGGCACGCGCAAAAACCTCAATTGGGCGCATGGACCGTTCGAAATTCCGGCGGACCTCCTCGACCAATGGCGCAGTCTTGGCGAGCGCGGTGCGGATGATTATGCCGCGTGGCAGAGCCGCTTGAAGGCTTCTTCTCAAAAAGCGGCCTTTGAAGCGGGTCTAGCCGCCGATGTGTCCGCCATCATCAAGCCTGCGATTGCCGAGCTGAAAAAAGACTTTGCCGAAAAGAAACCAAAGCTGGCAACACGCCAGACTTCGGGCGAATGCCTCGAAAAACTGATCCCTCTGCTCTCGCAAATGGTTGGCGGCTCTGCCGACCTGACAGGCTCGAACAACACAAAAACCAAAGCATCCAGCGTTGTGACCAAAGGGAGCTATAACGGCAATTACATCAATTACGGCGTGCGTGAGCACGGCATGGCCGCTGCGATGAATGGCATGGCCCTACACGGCGGCATCATTCCGTATGCGGGCACGTTCATGCAATTTGCGGATTATTCCCGCCCGGCCATCCGTCTGGGAGCATTGATGAAGCAACGCGTAATCCATGTCATGACGCATGATTCCATCGGTCTTGGCGAAGATGGTCCGACCCACCAGCCGGTTGAGCATCTGGCCGCCATCCGCGCCATTCCCAATTGCTACCTGTACCGCCCCTGCGATGGGATTGAGACGGCGGAATGCTGGGAGCTGGCGTTACAGCACACATCTTCTCCATCCGTATTGTCCCTAACACGTCAGGGCGTTGGTACGGTTTGTGAAAACCGCGCCGAAAACGAATGCGCCAAGGGCGCCTATATCCTGAAAGACTCCAAAGGAGCGCCAAAAGTCACAATCTTTGCAAGCGGTTCCGAAGTTGAACTGGCGTTGCAGGCGGCGGAAAAATTGGGTGATACAACGCGCGTTGTATCTGTTCCGTGTATGGAATTGTTCTTCGAGCAAGACCGGAAATACCAAGACAGCCTGTGCGAAAACGATTCCGTCAAAGTCGCCGTCGAGGCCGCCGTGCGCCAAGGATGGGATGCGATCATCGGCCGTAACGGCAAGTTTGTCGGCATGAAATCCTTCGGTGATTCCGCACCGGCAGGCACGCTCTACAAGCATTTCGGCATAACAGCTGAAGCCGTTATTGAAGCGGCCAAAAGTTAATGCTGGTTTGACCAACTCGTTTTTCAACAAAAAATGCGAAAAGCCCTTCATTGATTTGAGGGGCTTTTTTTACGCCGCGGAAAAAATCCGACCAACATTAACCGTCATTTCGACCAAAATTTCACGGCGTGAAACATATTTAGACCAAGATTTCACGGCGTGAAACGGTGGGCTGTAACTGTATAAGCATAGCACAAAACGCGATCAAAATAATTCAAAAAAATGCGGAACAAATTCGTTTGTTCACGCGTATGCATCGCGTGAACGGCGAAACAGCATGTAACAGTGCTTTTTGTCTTCCGAATAGAAGTCCCCCATCTCAGGATGGCGGGACTTCTTTTTATTTCAGGCTATTTTAGCAGATCAAAGCTATAGCTCATCGTCGCTTTCAGCGCGACATCAGGCGCTGCTTCGGAAACGCCCGCCAGAACCCCTGCCTGATATTTGAACATGCCGTGCGTGCCGTACAGCACAGGTCCGATCTGGTGAACTTGTTCGCTGTAGGTGTTGTCGAAATCATCGAAATCGCCGTAGTATTCAATGCCGAGCGCGTAGGTTTCGCTTAGGTCGTAAGCAAGGCCATAGGCAACGTCAAAGCCAACATCGTTCGAGGCGTCATCGCCAACCTGACGGCCAAAGCTGAAGTTTGCCGTATTGGAAAACGGACCGAATTTCTTGGCGGCCAGCAAGCGCGCTAGAATTTCATCAGGATTGCCGTTCGTGGCATCGGAGTAATCAAGACGAATACCAAGGTCTACCGGCCATTCACCTTTTGGCGCCAGCTGGAATTTGTTTTCCCAAGCGATAGCATCCGTGATGGTTTCATCGTTATGCGACCACGTTCCGGCAACGCGCGTATCCCAGAAACTGGTAACACCATAAGATTGAAGCACGCGCATACGCCACGTGTCGTCTTCGCTATCCTCCATGAAATCATATCCACCGCGCCATTCGGTTGTAGCGCGGCCTTTTGTAACGTAGGGGCTGGTAATAGCTTTGGTTGCGAAGGCTGGCGCCGCCTGCAAAATTAGAAGCCCTGCAACGCCTAGAAGTATTATTTTTTTTGCCAACATGAGTTTCTCTCTCTCCTTTTCGAAAGAAGATTCTAAAGAACAATTTCTTTTTAAGAAATTAAAATTCACGGTGCATACCGTTTATAAATCGTACGGAAGTACAATTTGAGCAGAATAATTTACTCTGCCTACTAGCCGGGCCGTCTTCATTGCGGTGCAACAATCATTAAAATTGGTCCCTGTTATTGTTTTTCAGAATCTTGCGGTGTTATGGTTCCTGATGTGGCTTGAAATTTGGTTGCATGAGGCTGCCGCCTTCTTTAAAAACACACACAGTAAAACCCCACAAATCCAAAGGGACTATTTCATGACTGTAAAAGTAGGAATTAACGGCTTTGGCCGTATCGGCCGTCTCGTCGCAAGAGCGCTGTATGAATCGAAACGCACGGATGTCGAGCTGGTCGCCATCAACGACCTCGCCTCCACCGAAGCGAACAAAATTCTCCTCAAATACGATTCTGTTCACGGCAACTTCCCGTTTTCGGTTGAAGCCGACGGCGAAAAGGCCCTGATCATCAACGGCAAGCGCGTTGCGGTTTTTCAGGAAAAAGATCCGGCGGCCATCAAGTGGTCCGATTACGGCGTCGATATCGTTCTGGAATGCACTGGTATTTTCACGGACAAGGAAAAGGCTTCCAAACACTTTGTCGGCGGTGCAAAAAAAGTTCTGATCTCCGCTCCTGCTACGGATGAAGATGCAACGATCGTTTTCGGCGTTAACGACGACAAATTGAAGGCCGAACACACAGTTGTTTCCAATGGTTCTTGTACGACGAACTGCCTCGCACCTGTTGCGCAAGTTCTTCACAATGCCATCGGCATCGAAAGCGGGTTCATGACCACGATCCATTCCTACACAGGTGACCAGCGCATCGTTGATACGGTACACAAAGACCTGCAACGCGCGCGCGCCGCAGCTTTGAACATGATCCCGTCTTCCACGGGCGCGGCCAAGGCGATTGGAAAAGTATTGCCTGA
>QFQB01000020.1 GCA_003241475.1 Micavibrio aeruginosavorus | reverse complement strand
CATCTTTGTGGATCATCCAGATCGACAAAAGCGGCGTTGGTGAGAATGACTGTCCCGTAACGTCCGGTGTGATAATCCAAGCGGCGATAGACAAATTTTGTTTCTACCTCCAAAGCAGGATCCAGATCGAAATGATGTTTGATAAGTTTGCTTAAAGCGTCAACGCTCTGTGTTATCGTTTGTCTTTTCTGGTAATCGTCAAGCTTGTTCCAATGCGCGAAGCGCCCCATGCTTTGTGCATCTTTGGGCATGAATTCTTCCGCAATGGCGTCGATACGGTTTGTGAATTGCGGCGAGTGCGATTGGCTGTCGAGTATGTTTAGTATCGCATTATAGGACTCGCGGCTGGTATAGCCGCGTACTTTCGTGCCGTCTTCGGACATGTAATCCTTGCCGTGACCCATAAGATTGTCTGCCCAATGCGCCTGCCAGTAATGATCTTGTAATTGAAAGATAATCTCGCCCTTGCGGATAGGGTCGTCAACCGCGCGTTCGCCGCGGCCGACGGCCATAGCGTAATCAAGATCAATGGTGGACGGTCGTGGTGTCATTGGTCTGCGCTCTTAAATTTGCCATAACATATATAAGGGGGCGCAGATAAGCAAGGATTTTTAGCTGTAAAGGTTAAAAACCGGCTGATTTCAATGTATTACGGAGCAGGCAGGCAATGGTCATGGGGCCGACACCGCCGGGGACGGGCGTAATATGGCCAGCAACCTTGGAGGCTTCGGCGAAATCGACATCGCCGGTCAGCTTGCCGTTCTCTAGACGGTTGATTCCGACGTCGATCACGATGGCGCCCGGTTTGATCCAGTTGCCTTTGACCATATCGGGACGGCCCACAGCGGCCACAAGAATATCGGCCATACGGCACAGGGCAGGAAGGTCTTTTGTTTTCGAATGCGCGGTCGTGACGGTGCAGCTTTCGCCGATCAGCAATTGCGCCATCGGCTTGCCGAACAGGAGCGAGCGCCCGATGACGACGGCATTCATGCCGGTCAGGTTTTCCGTGACCGTGTGGATGAGGCGGAGCGAACCTTGCGGCGTGCAGGGAACAAGGCCCGTTTCATCGCCCGCGACCAGCTTGCCTTGGTTGATATAGGTCAATCCATCGACATCTTTTTCCGGCGCGATCTGCTGGATCAATGCATCGGCGTTCAAATGCTCGGGCAGGGGAAGTTGCAAAAGGATGCCGTGAACATCCGGGTTTGCGTTCAGGTTCTTGATAACATGGCGCACCTGCTGTTGCGTGGAGTTTGCGTCCATGCGGTGCTCGTAGCTTTTGATGCCGACTTCTTCGCAGGCTTTGATTTTATTGGCGACATAGACATGCGAGGCGGGATTGTCGCCGACGAGGATAACGGCGAGAGCCGGCATGACGCCGCGTTCTTTCAACGCGCTTGCATCGCGCGCGATTTCCTTGCGGAGATCGGCGGCGATGGATTTTCCGTCAATAATCGCGGCCTTGGTCATAGGCTAGTCCTTAGGCGAAAAAGACGCTGGCAACAAGACTTTTCAAAAGATAGATCGCAAAGATCAGGATAATCGGCGTGATATCGATGCCCGCGATCGGCGGAATGACTTTGCGAAGCGGTTTGTAAACCGGGTCGGTAATCCGTTCGATCAAGCGCACGAAATTGGCGGCCTGCGGGTTTCTGACGTTGATGACGTCGAACAGGATCAGCCAGCTCAGGACGACCTGAATGATGATAATCCAGAAGCAAACGTCTAAAAGAAACAGGAGAAATTGGCCGATTGCACCCATGATGTGATCCCGCTTGATTAATGATATTCTTACCGCTTACCGTTATACTCTAAGACGGCAATTTTCGCAAAGGGTGAAACGATTGATCGGATTGGATTATTTGGTGGCAGGCTATTTCCATCTGGCGGCGGCGGATGTTGAATGCCATCTCAAACGCACGCCCCAGATCACGGTCGCAGCTTCGGACACTAGCGTCAAATACGACCATAGCAAGTATCAGGAACAGCTTGATAAGATCGGCAGCGATACGGTGTCTCCTTATGGTGACAAGGTGCAGGCGCATGTCGGCGGCCTGATGAGCGGTGAGGTCACGGTTTCGCAGAATATCCGGCTCTATCAGGAAAATTACCCATCATTGAATCTGGGGTGTCTTTATGTCGACAATTTGAAAATCGGCATTCACATCAACCCGAAAATCTATATTGCCAAGGACTTTGCCAAAGACGGCTGCATGTACAAGGCTGTGATGGAGCATGAGCAAAAGCATATTCAGGTGGACCGGATGATCGTGAACAAATACACGAGCATCATCGTCAAAGGTCTGGATGCGGCGTTGAAAAAAACCGGCTATGCCCACGGGCCGTTTCCGGCAGGGCAGATGCAGGCAGAACAAAAACGCCTGCAAGATTACACGCAAGGCATTGTCAAAGCCTATTCTGCGCAGATGAACAAGGAACGCATGCAGTTACAACAACAGGTGGATTCTTTGCAGGAATACAATCGCGTGAATAATCTATGCCGCGGCAAGCGGTAAGAAAAAACCCGCCGGAAGAGGCGGGTTTTTTTTAAGCTATGCTTTTAAGGTGTGCCGCCACCAGGGCCTCTGTACAGCTGGACGGCTGGCTTATCGCTCTTCTCGAATTTGGCAGGCAATGGTTGTGCTCCTTGCGCATCGGGAAAATTAAATGTGCCGTCTTGGTCCATCGTGATGCCGGTGATGGGCAGGGGGGCTGCTCCGCGTGCGGCGACTGAGTCGAAGCCTTTGCTCAGATCGATATCGGTTTGGGGGTTTGTGATTGACCCCATCAATTCTGAAGCTGCATTATAGATCATGCCGGGAACGCTTGCATCCCAGAAGCCTTTCACGACGTCCCCGTTTTTAGCATCTTCTACAAGATGCTCGGCAGTGGTTTTTCCGACCGTATGCAATAAACCTGCAGGGCTGAATTTCCATGCAGTTTCAAGCGCATTCATTACCAAGCCGCCTACACCTGTTCCTTTATTATCATTGTCATCGTTATCTTGTGGCATATCATTCCCCTAATTCTTGTGTCTCTTGACCGTTGAGACAAAGATATTCTAAATTCTGAATGATTTGCAAATTATGAAAAATATAATGAATTTTTATATTTAAATTCAAATGGATACAAAAACCGCTGCCCGGGGAGGCAGCGGTTTGAATTGTAACGGCTTTTGGCAACCGGATGGAAACTGACAAGAGAAGGAGGAATGTCCGGCTACAGTTTCAGGATCGCGCCCAAATGTGGCAGCAATAGGGTGCGTTGCACGCTTTTCAAATTATTTTACACCATATCCTTGCATTAACCTCTTTTTAGCCAATATGAGCCCATGATAGACTCTTCGCGAACATTCGCGTCGTTTTTTTCATCATTCTCAATAAGATAGAGCACAAAAAAGGTCCTATATATCATGGCACGCACCGGACAAGACACATTGAAAGCCCGTAAAACCCTTAACGTTGGCGGGAAGTCCTACGATTATTTCAGTTTGAAAGCGGCTGAAGCCAAGTTCGGCGATATTTCCAAGTTGCCCTTCACACTTAAGGTTTTGCTGGAAAATATGCTCCGCTTTGAAGATGACCGCTCCGTCACGGTAAAAGACGTGCAGGCCGTTATTGAGTGGCAGAAAAACAAGAAATCCGATGCCGAGATTGCTTATCGTCCTGCCCGCGTGCTGATGCAGGACTTTACCGGCGTTCCGGCTGTGGTGGATCTGGCGGCTATGCGCGAAGCAACCGCAACGCTCGGCGGCGATCCGCAAAAAATCAATCCGCTTTGTGCTGTTGATCTCGTGATCGACCACTCGGTGATGGTCAATGAATTCGGCTCTCCTGTAGCGTTTCAGAACAACGTGATTGAAGAGTTCAAACAAAACATCGAACGCTATCAATTCCTGCGCTGGGGCCAGAAAGCCTTCAACAACTTCCGCGTCGTTCCTCCGGGGACGGGGATCTGCCATCAGGTCAATTTGGAATACCTTGCGCAGACTGTCTGGGTTGAAAAAGACCAGAACGGAAAAGAAGTCGCATTCCCCGATACGCTGGTGGGCACGGACTCGCACACGACGATGGTCAACGGACTGGCCGTTCTTGGCTGGGGCGTAGGCGGTATCGAAGCCGAAGCCGCGATGCTCGGCCAGCCTGTCTCTATGTTGATCCCCGAAGTTATCGGATTCAAGATCACGGGCAAAATGAAAGAAGGTACGACGGCGACGGACCTCGTTCTGGTCGTTACGCAGATGTTGCGTAAAAAAGGAGTGGTCAACAAATTCGTCGAATTCTACGGCGATGGTTTGGATAACATGTCTCTGGCCGACCGTGCGACGATTGCCAACATGGCGCCGGAATACGGCGCGACATGCGGCTTCTTCCCGATTGATGAGGAGACAATCCGCTATTTGAAATTTACAGGCCGCGACGAAGCCCGTTGCGCTCTGGTCGAAGCTTACGCAAAAGAACAGGGCATGTGGCGTGAGAAGGGCCATGAGCCTGTGTTCACCGACACGCTGGCGCTCGATCTGTCCGAAGTCGAACCATCGATTGCTGGTCCGAAACGTCCGCAGGACAGAATTTTGCTCAAAGACGCCGCGCCTGATTTCGCGAAACTTGAAGTTTCCGGCAAATCCATTCCTGTCGAAGGCACGGATTACGCACTGGAAGATGGCGCTGTCACGATTGCCGCCATCACGTCTTGCACCAACACATCCAATCCGTCCGTTATGGTCGCGGCTGGACTGGTCGCGAAAAAAGCACACGCGCTGGGTCTGACGCGCAAGCCCTGGGTCAAGACATCGCTTGCACCTGGAAGCCAAGTCGTCACCGACTATCTCGAAAAAGCGGATCTGCAAAAAGATCTCGATGCTATCGGCTTCAACCTCGTGGGTTACGGTTGCACAACCTGTATTGGTAACTCCGGTCCTCTGCCTGAAAATATCGCTAACGCCGTTGTGGCAGGCGATCTGACGGTGGCGGGTGTTCTTTCGGGTAACCGTAACTTCGAAGGCCGTATCAACCCGCATGTGAAGGCGAACTATCTGGCGTCTCCGCCGCTGGTCGTGGCTTACGCGATTGCAGGCTCGATGAAGATCAACCTGTTCACGGACGCCATCGGTAAAGACAAAAACGGCAAGGATGTTTTCTTGAAAGATATCTGGCCGACCAATCAGGAAGTCACCGACATGGTGGCCAAATGCCTGACGCCGGATATGTTCAAGAGCCGTTACTCCAACGTGTTTCTTGGCCCCAAAGAATGGCAGGACATCAAGGGCAACGCGTCAAGCGAGACATATTCGTGGGACAATAAATCCACCTATGTTCAAAACCCGCCATACTTCGAAGGCATGACCGCCAAAGCAGGCGGCAAGATTTCGAATGTGAAGGGTGCGAAGCTGATGGCGCTGTTCGGTGATTCCATCACGACTGACCATATTTCTCCGGCTGGCTCTATCAAGAAGGACTCTCCGGCAGGTAAATATCTGATCGCGAACGGCGTTGCACCAATCGACTTCAACTCCTACGGCGCACGCCGTGGAAACCACGAAGTCATGATGCGCGGCACGTTCGCCAACATCCGTATCAAGAACGAACTACTGGGCGGCAAAGAAGGTGGCTTCACCCGTTACAAAGGCGAAGAAATGCCAATCTACGATGCCTGCATGAAATATCAGGAAGATGGCACACCTCTCGTTGTGATTGCCGGTAAGGAATATGGCACAGGCTCTTCCCGAGACTGGGCCGCAAAGGGCACGACGTTGCTCGGCGTCAAAGCCGTGATCGCGGAAAGCTTCGAGCGTATCCACAGATCGAATCTCGTCGGCATGGGTGTTGTTCCGCTGGTGTTCAAGGATGGCATGACGCGCGCCGATCTGAAGCTGACGGGTGAGGAAACATTCGATGTTTCGGGCCTCGAAGGTGATTTGAAACCGCTGTCCGATGTGACGTTGACGATCACGCGCCCCGACGGCAAAAAGGACGAGATCAAGCTACTCTGCCGCATCGACACGGCGGACGAGATTGACTACATGAAGAACGGCGGCATTCTGCATTACGTTCTGCGCGATCTTGTTTCGGCAAAATCCGCCGCGGCGTAACAGAAAATTATTTTATAAAAAGGCAGGGCTTGTCCCTGCCTTTTTGTTAAGGGGAACGTCATGCAGGAATATCTATCTGTCGCGCAGATTTCAGGCTATATCGCGCTGGTCATTTATATCGCGGCCTATGCATTCAAGTCCGACAATGTGATGAAGGTTACGTTCAGCATCAGCAACGTGTTGTGGGTTGTCCATTACTATCTGATCGGCGCGCACACGGCGGCACTGACGACATTGATCATTACGTTGCGCAATGTTCTTTCGTTGAATTCGGACAATCTTCCCGAACACAAAAAGAAAGTAATGGCTGCGATCTTTGCGGTCATTCTTCTGATTGCGGGTATTATCACATGGGCGGGGCTTGTTTCGATCATCCCCGTGAGTGCGACCATCGCAGCGACCTATATGATGTTTTATCTCAAGGGCGTGAAATTGCGTCAGGCATTCTGGGTTCTCGATGCCGGATGGCTTTTGCATGCTATTCTGGTGGGGTCGGTGAGCGGGGGCATCTATGCCGTGGGAAGCCTGCTAGTTAATGGATACACGATTGTAAAAATGATGCGCGAAGAAAAAGATTCAGGGGCGGATGCGTCTATAACTTGAATTTTTCTACGATAGCATCGATTGTCGCAGGCGCGGCAGCGACGGCTTTGCGGCCTTCCATTTTCAAAAGGCCTGTGGCCAGACCGAACGCGCGGACGTTTTTCGGGCGAGGGGCGTCGGCTCCCAGAAAATGGTCAAAACTCTTCGCACGAAACATTTCATACTCCAGCTGGGCATGGGTAATGCCTGCAGCCATTTTAAAATCTGCATTAAACGCGGGTGTTAATCCTTTGCGTGCTGCGGCGGCCAAGGCATTGAAAATGCCTGCGGCCTCTAGTGGATCTCGTTTGGTGTTCTTATGTTTCAAAGATTTTTTTTGCGGACCTCTAGGGCGCGACGGCAGGTCAAGCGCATTCATAAAATCGGGAAGGGTTCTGTAGCCGCAGTTTGCAAGTCCGAACCGTCCGAATTTAAAGGCTTCGGTTACATTGAACCATTTTAATTTTCCATCGGCCAGTTTGCCGTATTCGATCAAACCATCGCGCCAGCCGGGACGAAACCCTGTATGCGCCACGGTTTTACGCAAAGAATCTTCGACATCGGCAAGCGTTATTATTTTTTCCTTCGAGTGAATGTTTTTGGCATCAAGAAACAAGGCAAGAGTATCGTAACCGCTATTGCTAAGCCCGCGCGTTCCGCCCGTAAATCCGTGTTGTACAGCCACCCATGTATTTTTGCCGTTTGCCAAAGGCCCGTATTCGATCAGCCCATCGTTTCCACCCGGACGGCGGCCCGTGTGTTCAACCGTTAGGCGAGCAGAGGATTCAATATCATCAAGTGTGAAATTATTGCTCTGGGAAAAGACTCCTCTCGCATCCAGAAATTCAGGCAAAGAGTGATAACCGCTGTCTTTCAGCCCGCGTCCTTGTTTGCTGAAACCGGCATGCACGGCTCCCCATGTTGTTTTTCCGTCAGCCAGCGGGCCGTATTTCACAAGACCTGAAAGATAGCCTGGGCGTTTGGATTCCGCTTCCGCGGTTGCACGGGCGGATTCTTCAATCTCGTCCGTATTGAAAGGCTTGCGGCTGCTCTGGCGCGGAATTGCCGGCTTTGGCGAAGTATTTTTTCTTCTGGTTTTTTCAACCGGGTAGGGGGCGGCCTTCCACGCATCATCCAAAGACGTCTCGTTTTCCGAAAGTGTTGCAAGATGCTCTTTGTAGGCCGTGACCAAACGACGGATGGTAAGATTGCGTTCCTGCAGCCAGACTTCAAGCGTACCCCATGTTGGGCTACCGACAGGCAAAAGCAGGCTTTTGTCCTTACGCAGGGGCAATCTTCCCAGTTCCTTTTCGATCACCATAGCTGTGACGGCAATACGCGCATCGCTTGGGCGCGTTAAAAAGGTGGGAAATTTCCCTGTCGAAAATCCTGTTCTTTGATCCACTGTCTATTAATCCCCTGACGAGGGAGGTTATAGGCAATAGGCTAAATTATGTCAATATAAACCGGACGCTAATGTATCCAATCTCTTGGGTTCAGCTCGCCGCGGGCAATTTTATCCTCGATTTGTGGTTTGAGGATTTTCATGGCGAATTCCTCGGCATCGCGGACCATCTGCTGGAAATCGGGGCGGTCGGGGCGGTACTGGACGACATATTTGCGCTCCAGCCCCTCGATGGCGGTGGAAAGGTTGACAAGGCGTTCGGCACCGCGTTTGCCCTTGCGGTCTTCGTCCGAATATTTCTCCAAAAGGCCGGTGGCGCGGCGGCGGTTGGTCATACCGACCGAAAAGGCCAATTGGACGCCCTCGAGAAACGCTGCAGAGACAGTAAGGATGGTAGGGATGCGCACATCGTCCCCGCCGCGTTTGCGCGGCTTGACCGAATAATTAAAGGTCGTCTTGCGGTTGGCGCCACGCAGGATCACGCCGCATTTGGCTTCGTTGTCCTTGACCGAGACGATCAGCGCGATGTTGGAATCATGATCGATCTTCATCGCTTTTCCGGCCTGCTGGAATGCTTTTTCGGCGAACGACACGGACTGTCCGTAATCTTCGCGGTTTACGGCGTCGCATTGCTCGATGATATCGAGGAAGGGGTGTCTTGCGCCTTCTTCAAAGATAACGCGGCCTTTGTGATAAATGGCGCACCAGATATCGGGGTTCCAGTCCTTTTCATAGCCTTTGATGACATCACGCCAGAGATTTTCCCAACGAAAGGGCATAACGCGCGGCATAATCGCGCCGCGCTCGAAATATTCCTTGGCGATGGCACCGGCAAGGCGTGTGCAACTGTGCATGTTTTGCGTGCGGACGACGAAAGTTTCCGGCGGCTCGTTCAAAGGATTTGTCAGCGGGAGGACGATGCGGTTGCTTAAGGCCACCACGGGCGGCGTGTCCGAAAGATCGCCGGACGGGTCTTTCAGGGTGAATTTTTCGCGCAAAAGGGTGGTTTTGAATTCGGCAGACATCGACGTAGTCTACCACAGCCCTTCAAGTCGTTGAATCGTTTTTGTTTTTACGCCCTGTTTTTACAAGGCATAGGCAGGGGCGGCGGATTTGTAGGAGGGGCGGAAGGTTGCGCGTTCCATTTCGGCCAATGTGGCCTCGGTCATGCGGGCGAAAGTCCCTGCCAGACTTTTCTTGTTCCCCAGTTCAAAGACACCTTCATACACACCACGGCCGTTTGTCCGTTTTTGATCGAAACGATCAGCATATATGGCAGAGGCGCTTTCACCCGCTTCCCAAACCTGTTCAACGCCGGCGCCAAAAGCGAAGCCCATGAAAGCCTGTGCCAAGGCCATGCCGAACAAGCTGTCGCTTGCGGTTTTGGGCTTGTCTGCGGGTTTCATGGGGTTGCTCATGGTCCTTACTCCTGTGCCCCCAGAGTATAAGAACCGCGTAAAGAGGTTTTTAAGTTTGCATAAAATTTTATACGATAGTTGGGGCCATAAAAAACGGCCCCTTAAGGGGCCGTGTGAAGTTGGGAGAATGGTAAAGAAAATCTTAAAATCAATTGCCGAAAAGGGCGTCGATATCGTCTTGCGTGCTACCGCTCTTGGTTTTGTCACCTGACGTATCGGAGGCGGCGGCCTTGAGGGTTTCGGGACCGATACCCATGCTTTCCAGAGCTGTGCTGAGACGGTCTTCGACCTCGTTGATGCTTTCGAGCGTCTTACGGATACGCTGGCCCGCAATGTCCTGAAAGGAGCAGGCAAGCATGATATTCTGGACATCTTCGCGCAACGCATTCAGGGCGGATTCGCGCGAAGCCGCATCTTCCCATTGGGCGGCGTCCGCGTTCAAAAGCGCATCCATGCGGTCGGCGCTGTCCAAAATCGTATTGGCGGCTTTTGACGTCTCGGCAATTACCGCCTCAAGCTCAACGCCGGTGTTGGCGGGGGTTGAGCCGTCGCCGCTATAGGAAATGCTGTTCATGACGCCCAGAATTTCGCCAAAGCGTTTGGCCATGCCGTCTTCATTCATGTCGATTTGCTGCGAGGTCGCGTTGATCTCCATGGAAATCTCGTCAAAACGGCGTTTGATAAAGGTTTCCATCGTGCCGATCTGTTGTAACAGGACAGCCATATGTTCCGCCACTTGCGTAACAGGATCATCTTTATCGTGTCCGGGAATGTTAATCTGAACGGGTTTTTCCACTATATTGCCCTGCAAACTTGAATCCTACCTGATAATCCTAGCCAGAAATGGTTAATAATCTTCTACAGGCTTATTAAACGAGCGTTTAAGAAATTATTTACCAACTTCATGATTTTTAAAGACTTTCTGTCTTAAGGTAATTTGTAACCATTCGGCCTTAGCGGCTATCATTATAAAGGGGACTTGATTTCCATGCCACGCGAAGACAGGCGTATTTTTTTCGATTACGACGAAACGTATAAGGCTTTGTACCAGCTTTGTACGCAAAAAGGCTTACCCAAGCCTCCGGCTGGTTCCATCGCGCGCCTCGAAGTAAATCCAGAAAACCCGCTCGAGATTGATTTCTTTTTAGAGTCAAACAAGAGCGGTGGCGTAGAAGTTATTAGATATACAAAAGATTTTATCGTCGCGGCTTTAATGATTATGTGCCGGACGATCGGCATTCCGCTTCCCAAGGGCGCGAACAAATCCATGGAATTGCAGGGCGATCAAATTATCTTGCGCGTACAAATGCTACGCTAAACTATCTGAAATCTTTTTTCTTCAGCCAGAAAACTTCACCACTCGAATTCTCCGTGTCCAGCCACAAGAAGGGCAGGTCTTCTCGTGCGTCGGAAAGGTCCGGCCCGCAACGGCCCAACTCGCAAATAATCCCCCCATCATTGGTCAGGTAGTTTGGAGCCTCCTCTAGAATACGATGGACGATATCGAGCCCATCATCACCCGCCGCCAGCGCCATTTCAGGCTCAAAGCGGAACTCTTCGGGAAGGTTTTGCATGCCCTCACGGTCTACATAGGGCGGGTTTGTAATAATAAGATCGTATTTCTTGCCTTTGAGCGGCGCGAACAGATCCCCTTGATAGGGGCGCACGCGGTCTTCAAGTTCGTAATCCTTGATATTACGCTTGGCAACTTCGATTGCGTCGGGTGATAGATCCACCAGATCGACGGTGGCATTGGGGAATAGATGCGCCGCAATAATGCCAAGGCAGCCAGAACCAGTACAAAGGTCGAGAATGCTTGTCACAGCGTTGTAATCGGGGATGCGCGAAAATCCGTCTTCACGACACAGTATCTCAGCGATGAAGGAGCGGGGAACGATTACACGTTCATCTACATAGAAGGGAAATCCTTGAATATAGGCTTTATTTAACAGGTAAGGCGCGGGCAGTCGTGTTTCGGCGCGGCGGTTGATGAGGCCCGCAAGGCGCGTACGTTCAGCCATGGTCAGGCGCGCGTTCCAATAAGGCTCGAGCGAATCTATCGGTAGGTGTAAGCCTTCCAGAACCATAAAGGCGGCTTCGTCTGCGGCGTTATCAGTGCCATGGCCGTAAGTGAGGCCTGATTCGTTGAAGCGGCTCACACCATAGCGCACGAAATCACATACGGTCTGCAGATCGGATGCTATGTCCGCAATGCCGGAAGGGATACTCTGGGGGCTGGGAATCGCTGTCTTTTTGATGTCTTTCATACATCTTTTCTATCACAGGAATTGTATTTGTGCAGTGCTGGAATACGTCTTGCTTATCGAAAAAAGCCTGAAAAACGCGATTTTCACCGATTTTATTGTGCTTTTGTGTATTTTGCCGATTGCGTTTTTGAAAATCGGTCATAAGATAACCCTACCTTGAAAACTTTGAGAAGGAACTAAAACTATGGCTGCAAAAGCTAAAGCGAAAGCAAAGAAAGCCCCTGCCAAAAAAGCACCGGCAAAAGCAAAGAAAGCTCCTGCTAAAAAAGCAGCAGCAAAAGTAGCTCCTAAAGCTGCTGCGAAACCGACCAAGTTTGTTTCCGTTGCCACCGGTGATGTTGTCACCCTGAAGCAACTGGCGACGGATCTGGCCGCTCTGCACGAACTGCCGAAAAAGCAATCCGAAGCCGTTCTGTCGGATCTGATTGCGCACATCACCAAGCACATCAAGCGCGGCGCGAAAGTCCGCGTTCCTGGCTTCGGTATCCTGATGGTCAAGAAAACCTCCGCACGTATGGGCCGTAACCCTGCGACGGGCGCGACGATCAAAATCCCAGCCAAGAAAAAAGTTGCTTTCCGCGTCTCTAAAGACCTGAAAGCCGCCGTCCTCTAGGATTGGTTTTACCAATTAAAAGCCGCTCTGATTTCAGGGCGGCTTTTTTCATGCGTGTATTTCGAAACGCTGTTCAGGCCATAAGGCCGTGCGGTGTTTGCTCCACAATTGTATCCCGTTGCATACGAAGCTCAATGGCCGGATGTTTCTTCCGAACCACGCGGGTCTTTTTACCATCGGATGCAGTGGCGCTATCTCTGAGATAAGCCCTATCCGTGATAAGGCGTCGGGGACAGTCGAGCGGGGCGGGAGGATTTTCGTTTTTCATGCCCTGCCAATGCAAAAGCGGGCGTTTCGGTTCCCGCGTTGGTCATTATTATCCGGCGTTATTTATCGGTGCATTGCAACAGACAATCAAGGAATACATCTGGAACCGATGGCGCCGCAGGCTCGTTTTCCTACGAAATGCCGATTGTAAAAACAAGGAGGACGCAACATGAGCGCAATTAATTTTTTGGAACTGGTGGATGGTGCCAGATTTCCCATGACAAAAGCAGAACTGGTTGATTATTGCGAGGGCAAGGGCGCGAGCGAAGAAGCGCTGGATATCATTCAGGCCTTGCCGCACAATGAGATTACAAGCCGCGCCATGTTCAACCGCGAGATCGGGTTGATCGAACAGCTACCCGGCGGAAACATGAATATGTTCAGTTCCAGCCAGAGCGCATAAAGCCGCCAGCAATCATCAAGCTCGCGATACGGGGCGCGCGTCCGCAACCCGTATCGTTCGCTTCAAAAGGGGTTGTCGTTTCTCTTACAAGAAGAGGGGGACGACAACCACGGCAATGGCTGCAGTTGCTGTGGCAACGCCGACGGCAACCGGAACATTTTGAGATGCTGCGACCAATTGCGGTTTCGCTTTTTCAGGAGCGCCGTTGATCATGCAGTGCGGGCAGTATGCGCCTTCGTATTCGCAAACTTCGAGTTTGCGCTCGCAATCAGCGCAGGACAGTTCAGGGGAAAACCAGTTTACAATTTTATCGAGTGCGTTACGTACCATTTGCCTATCTCCTTTTGAGTAGTAAGTTGCGGATGACGGACAATTCCGCCAGCCGTTTTCAAAACGCTTGCGCTTTACCATCTGTCCTCCGCAAGCGCGACAAGAATTCGCGCGCCACGAGCAAACAACGTGGTGAACACAAGGGCTTAAACCCTGTTTTTGGCCAAACATGAGTGTTATAGAAAATACAGAAACGCTCCTGCGGTCGCAACAAGATTCCTTTTGCAGCGCGAAATTTTATACGCGCGCCTTATAAATCACCGCTTACTGTGGCAAAAATAGCGCATTTCCGGTGTTCTTTTGATGGCGGGCGGGTCGTGCGGCCCGTGCGCGGGGTTCTAATATTAGGTATGTCTTATCGGGCGGGGCCAAGATCGACGGGTTTGGGTGGCTTTTCGGGGAGCAGGGAGGGGATAGCCTCGCGCTGTTCCTGCAACAGCCTTTCGCGCTCCTGCTCCAGCCTTTGCCGCTCGTGCAGATCGTCCATGGCCTGTTCTTCGGGGGAAGTAGGCTGTTGTTGCGAGGGTTGTACGACGTTCTGGCTTTGCCCGCCGCCTTCGTTCGGGGCGCTGACCGGCACATCGGCAAAGCGCGGGAGCGGGCTTGCGTTTGATCCGGCGCCCGTGCCGACAACCGATGTAAAACCCGTAAACATGACGGCGACAACGATAAAGGCGGCTATGGCAAGCACCACGACCTTGGCCATGTGGCCGGAATGCATGCTGCGCATGCGGCCCTCTTTCATGACGGTTTCATGTTCGTTGTCGGGCATGCGCGAGCGTGTGGGATTTCTGATCATCATAGACCGCGAACGCGCGGGCGGCGATTTGGTTCGATGAAGCGGGCCTGAAAAGGCATGCAGGGCATGATGGGCCATTACCCGAAGGCTTGCACGCTCCACACAAACCAGCCGAGCGTCAGCCCGAAGGCCGCGCCGACAAAATAGAAGAAAAGCATCGCGATCACCAAGGCGGAACGGGTTTTTTCATGGTTCATATTAAATATCCTATTTTGGGATAATCCTAAAACGGGTTTAATTGATGTGCCGGGCTTTTGCAAGAGAAAAGGGCATCCGGTGAAATCAATCCATCGCAAGGAATATAAGGAACTGCTCGCCGCGCTGGCGCAGGCGCGCAAAGAGGCGGGGATGACGCAGGCGGAACTGGCCAAAAAACTCAAGAAGCCGCAGTCTTATGTGTCGAAGGTGGAAAACGGCGAACGCCGCCTCGATGTGGTGGAGTTGATTGAGATTGCGAAACTAGTGGGGTTTGATTACCGGAAGGTTTTGTAAGGGCTCTAAATTCCGAATCTTTTGCCAATAGAACTACTGACAAAACGACAAAATTTTTATAGTTTTTTATCCTAACCTGTTGAAAAAGAAAGTTATTTATTTACGTAAATTGACAGGGTTTGCAAATCAGCGTAAAGTCAAGATACCTCTGATCTAGCGAATGCCCACGTTTACGTGGGAGTCATTGTAGTTAGATCAGGGGTTTTTATTTTTTAGCTTCTTTTTTGACTCTGAGGTGTCAGTTAGTCGGTTTTTTGGAACAAAAAGCCAATGACTGTAAGGGTAATTCCAAGAGTTACTCATTTCGCCCTTAAATCCAGTTGTTATGCCCACATTGAAATGTTTTCCATGTATATCGCAGATATGATTGCGAATGTGATCGTACAATTTTTCTTTGGCTATAGTTCTTTTTCCTCGGCGCAATTTTCCTGCAGGCTTTAGTAAATGTTTATCGTTAAGACGAAAAGACATTGAGCCCAGAACAACATCTAGAAGCTGTAGTAAAATATGCTTTTCGGAATCTACTTCTGCAATATTTTCATTTTTTATAAGAATGGGAATATTTCTAAAGCTTTTTGTTTGCTCAAGAGAGCGTAAAAAAGCTTTAAATCTTTCACATCTAGGTTTTGTTTCAGGTAAATTGTCTAAGAATATCTTTAAATTAACGGGTGCGTTTTCAGAAGGAATGTGCCTTAAGCCAAATCCGTTCTTAATGAATTGATAGTATAGAATTGTAAATTCGTTTTCTTGCTGTTCTCTGGAGAGTCCAGTCGGTTTGTGAATGTTTTGCGTAAACATAAGGCGGATTTTTAAATCACCGCTTTTTATAAACTCAAAGAATAAGTCTATGGCGGCCATATATTTACTAAGATAGGGCTCAGTTACTCTTTGCCATTTGAGTTCTTTTAGGAGATTTAGTTCTAATTTTTTGTCTTTTAAAGATTTAGTTATTCTATCTAGATTTTTAGAGTCTAAAAGAAGGCCCCCATAAAAATTAGAAAAGTGTTTTCCGGTTTTATCGGATTCATCACAATAGATAATAAATTCTGATGTCATTTTATTAAATGTAATCGGTTATTACCTTTTGAGAAAGGGTTCTTTTAAAGGCTATTTCTCATCCCCCATCTTGAGTGCGGCGATAAACGCGCTCTGCGGGATTTCGACGTTGCCGTATTGGCGCATCTTGGCCTTGCCCTTTTTCTGCTTCTCCAGCAGTTTGCGTTTGCGCGTCGCATCGCCGCCATAGCATTTCGCCGTCACGTCCTTGCGCATCGCGGAGATGTCTTCACGCGCAATGAATTTCGCGCCGATGGCGGCCTGAATGGCGATCTTGAACATCTGGCGGGGGATCAATTCTTTTAAACGCTCGCACATGCCGCGGCCTCTGCGCTCGGCCTGTGACCTGTGCACCATCATCGACAGCGCGTCGACAGGTTCGGCGTTGACCAGAATATCCATCTTGATAAGGTCGCCCTCGACGTAAGAATCCAGAACGTAATCGAACGAGGCATAGCCGCGTGAGATGGATTTTAAACGGTCATAGAAATCGAACACCACTTCGTTCAGCGGCAGATTGTAAACCAGCATCGCGCGCGCGCCGACATAGGTCAGTTCCACCTGCCGTCCGCGGCGTTCCTGACACAGTTGTAGGAGCGGGCCGACATATTCATCCGGCGTCATGATGGTGGCCTTGATGAACGGCTCTTCGATTTTTTCGATGCGCGATACGTCCGGCATGTCCGCAGGGTTATAAAGATCGATCTGCGTGCCATCGGTCAGGTAGACCTTGTACACCACGCTCGGCGCGGTGGGGATGAGGTCGAGGTTGAATTCACGGTCCAGACGTTCTTGAATAATTTCCATGTGCAAGAGACCAAGGAATCCGCAACGGAAACCCATGCCGAGCGCTTGGGAATTTTCCGGCTCGTAATGCAACGAGGCATCATTGAGTTTCAGCTTGCCGATGCTCTCGCGCAGTTTTTCAAATTCGGATGAATCTGCAGGGAAGAGGGAGCAAAACACCATCGGCACGCTTGGCTTGAACCCGGGCAACGCTTCGGCGGCGGGCTTGCGCTCATCCGTGATCGTATCGCCGACAAGCGTATCGGAAATGTCTTTGATTGCGGCGGTGATGAATCCCATCTCGCCGGGACCGAGCGCGTCGAGCGCGACTTTTTTCGGCGTGAACATACCCACACGGTCGATTTCACGCGTTGCACCCGTTTGCATGAAGCGGATCTTCTGGCCTTTTTTCAGGTATCCGTCGATCACGCGCACAAGGATGACGACGCCGAGATAGGCATCGTACCAAGAGTCCACGAGGAGCGCTTTCGTCGGCGCTTCGGTATCGCCCTTGGGCGCGGGCAGGCGCGTGACGATGGCCTCCAGAAGGTCGGGAATGCCGATGCCGCTCTTGCCGCTCACCAGAACGGCGTCGGAAGCATCAAGTCCGATCACGTCCTCGATCTGCTGCTTGGCGCGCTCGGGGTCGGCGGCGGGCAGGTCGATCTTGTTGATGGTCGGAATGATTTCGTGGTTGTTGTCGAGCGCCTGATAGACGTTGGCCAGCGTTTGCGCCTCGACGCCTTGGGAGGCATCGACAACGAGGATGGAGCCTTCGCAAGAAGCGAGGGAGCGGGAGACTTCGTATGCGAAATCCACGTGGCCCGGCGTATCCATCAGATTGAGCTGGTATTCGATGCCGTCCTTGGCTTTGTAGGCGAGGCGCACCGTCTGCGCCTTGATGGTGATGCCGCGCTCTTTTTCGATGTCCATGTTGTCGAGGACCTGCTCGGTCATCTCGCGCGCCTCGAGGCCGCCGCAGGTCTGGATCAGGCGGTCGGCAAGGGTCGATTTTCCGTGATCGATGTGCGCGATGATTGCGAAATTGCGGATCTGGTCCAAAGGCTTGGTTTTCGGGTGCGTGCTCATGGGGCCGGAATGTACGGAAAACCGCCCCCAAAAGCAAGGCGTGAATGGCGCCCTTACTTCGGCGTCATGGCCTCAAGTTTGCGGTAGGCCGCGGCAGTCTCATCCAATTGCGCGCGGGTGTCGAATGCGGCGGGGCAGGGATCACCGACCATGACTTCTTTCATAAAAGTTCCAGCTTGTTCGGTATAGCCGGTTACGGTCCGGCCTTGCGCATCGACAAAAGTGAGTTTCAAAAAGCCGTTGGTTTCCACGCCGTTCACTTGTCCGCACGATTGCGGATAAACCAGCGCCACGGTAGAGGCCCCAAAGCGCGGCTTGTCGCCGATGCTAAGTGGATCATTACCGACGTAAAAATAGGTTGTGTGGGGTGGTGGAGGCGCTTCTGTCTTTTCCTTTTGCGCAGGCGGTTGCGCCGGCTGACAGCTGCAGGCGCCCAGCGCAAAGGCGCCAAGGCTCGACAAAACGGAAGGAGCCTTCGCGCGCATGTTTTACGGTTGTCCCACGGACGGCGAGAACATCTCATACTCTCCGCGGCAAGCCGCAACCTTTTCCGGCGTGTTGGCGGTGTTGTCCTGCGCATAGAGGGTCATCGGGTTCATGAATCCGTGCGCGACGACGCCCGCCGCGTTGCGGATAGTGATGCCTACCCTCGAAACGCCATGGTCCTTGTTATCGACGCTCACGCAAGCATTGCTGAAGGCATTTCCCGAAGGCGAGGCACCTTCATCGCGCGTCGGATAAATCGGCAAGGACGCATCGTTTTTGCCCACGACGTAAAGGCGCGGGAGAACATTTTCCGGCCTTTGATCTACGGGCGTAATCTTTTTCACATTCATGGTCGCATTGCATTGTGTCTGACTGTCGATGGTCGATGGCTTCAAGAAGGAAGATTCGATCTGCGTTTTGAGAGTTTTTCCTTGGTAGGTGAATTGAACGGCTGTCTTGCCGGTCTGTGCCGTGGATTGATTGGCCGGATCTATTTTCACGCAATCGCCCGTGTTCAAATAGATCGACGTGTTTTTATATTCCGCGTCCTTCAAGTTGATATAGGCATCGGTGCCGAGCGTGAAGAATTCCTTCGATACAGGTTTTTCCTGTTCCGCAGCAGGCTGCGTCGGCTGGCAGCTGCAGGCGCTTAAGGCGAAAGCGCCGAGGCTCGATAAAACGGATGGTTTTTTTATGCGCATATTATGGCTGTCCCAAGTTAAGGTTGAGGCCGCCCGCTTTGGGCTTGCCGGCGTAATCGCCTGAGGCGAAGCAACGTTTCATGGTTGATGGGGCGGGTTGAAGCGCACTTTTATTCACCATGTAAAACGTTCCATCAATGCCATCGCCTTTCGTAGTGAATTGCGGGCCGCCGTTGTCGAACTTTACCGTTGCCAGCATGGTGGAGTTGTCGAAAGATTTGGCGGACACGCAAGAGCCGCGCGTCAATGTAGCGACTTTCTTGAGGTCTGCATTGGTTACATAGGCAAAGGCATCTTTAACCTGATACATCCTGAAAACATCGGGTTTCTGTTTCGCAACCGGCGGCGGGGCAGAGCTTGGTTCATCCTTTAAGCCTGCGGCATAGGTATCCGCCTGAGGCGATGAATTTGTGCCATCCGTTTTTTTCCAATCAACGGTGCATGAAAGAGCATTGCCGTCGTTATTGCCGCGCACGCCGCTGTAGACGGCGCCCTTGCTGGGGATGATGCCGTTCATGCGGAAGCTGTCGCCGTCGCTGGCCATGACTTCCATTTGTCCGCTGGCGGAATCGGCCGGAAATTTTGAATTGCCGAGCGGCGCTTCCACGCAGCCTTGAACCATAACACCGGTGCCATTGCCGTCGTTGTCTTTGAGTTCGGTCCAATTGGGCAGGGCGTATTGGCGGATGCCGTTGATTTCTGCGGCGATTTGGGACTCGGTATCGTTTCCAACGGCTTGTTCGGGAGCCGCTTTGCCGGCGTCTTGTTTGTCGGGGCTACCTGACAGCAAGGAGATACCCGCCACCATCACGCCCAGACCGCCTGCACCCAACGCCAGTTTCGTTCTCTTACGCATTCTCGTTACACCCTGTTTTTTGTTCTTTGGAAGCCCGGATGTTATAACTCAAAATCATTATGAAAACAAGATTTTTAACCTTTTTTCGTGGACCCGGTTGGTCTGAAGGCCTAAATTGAGCGCTCTTCAACAAAGGAGACCTCCCATGTCCACCCGAAAATTCTTAACCATTGCCGCCGTCGCGTTTATGGGATTGTTGCCCATGGCTTGCGATGCGCCGTCTGATGACACGGACACGACGCAAGAAACCGTGGCTACAAGTGCACAGGAGCCGCAGGCGGGTGGGGAGGCTCCTGTGTCCATTTCCCCAACACAAGACGCTGGGCAGGACTTGCCACCATCCATAACACCGCCTGCCGATGCGCAGAGCGTGACAGATGACGTTCCCAGTATGGATGAAGGCTCCCCCGGCGCAGAGGCCGTGACCGAAGACGAAATTCCCCATTCCGATGTGCCGCCGCCATCGCGCGCCGTTTTTACCGACAAGGCCTGCGATTTTGAGGCATGGGTCGGCAAAGCGGTCGATGAAGTCGCGATCAAGGAAACCGGCCGTCCGTTCCGCATCCTCAAGCCGGATTCCATGATGACGATGGATCACAATCCCGACCGCATCAATGTGGTAACGGACAAGGAAGAGGGTATTGTCGCGCGCGTGTGGTGCGGTTGATGTAGCGCTTGGTGCAAAACAAGAAAAAGGCCCGAAGGAATTATCCATCGGGCCTTTTGAATTTTATTGCCTGTGATTAAGGCTGGGCGGCAACCACTGGTCCGCGGCCAGGAACGAAATCGTTCTGAGGCGTTTGTGGCGTCAACAATCCCGGAGGATTTGTCGGGGAGTAACGTTGCCATGCGCCGTTCATATCGACATCCGTTTTAACCGTGCTTCCCGAGGCGCTAACTGCACCACGAGCCGTTGCGCTGCCGGGGGCTGCAATTTCTGCGGCAGGATCAGGCTCGCCGAAATGGGCGCGGTTTTTGCCCGGTGTGCCTGCTTTATTGTCCGCATCGGCATCACCGCTTACGCGGTAGTAGTAATCCGCACCGGCATTGAACGCTGAAGGACCGTATTTGTTGAAAAGAGCGCCGTAACCATCTTTGCCGCCAATGGCGACTTCGGCAAACGTACCGGCAACACCTACGGCTTGGTCAATTGCTTTATCTTGTTCAGGATTGCCCGTATGGAGCATGCCCGCCAAATTATTCAGGGCGCCGCGTGGGTCCTGGAAGAACTGGAAGAGCATCTGCAACGCTTGTTGCCAGTCCATATTCTGGAACGCCGCCGATGTGGGATCAATGCCCATTTCCTCAAGCTTTTTCTTGCTCTTCATCAGGTTGTTACGATCTTTATACAACTCGCGGAAGTCATCGAAATTGATATCGTCATCATCGCTTTCGCCGATTTTGTCGAAAACCTGCGTCAGAATGCCGCGCATCATCGGGTTTTTCAGCGTCGTTGCCATCTCTTCAGGACTTGCGCCGCTCTCGGTCATCATTTCGCTGAAGCCGTCAAGCATCGTGTGATCTTTGGCCAAAGCATTGTGCATCGCTTTTGCCAGAGCAGGGTCTTCTCTCATTGCGTCGAGAACGGGTTTCATCGCAGGATTGGCCGCTTCGAAACCATTGAGAACTTGTTCAGTCGTTCGGGATTGAATGATGTCTTGCTCAGTCAAGCCGCCCAGCCAGCTTGGAAGATAGGTGCGGGCGCCTTCGATGTAGCCGACGCCGACAGCATCCGCGAACTTGCTTTTCATCTCCTCGCGGGCAGCTTCCTGCTCGGGGGTCAGCTTGGGTTTTTCGGGGGCTACTGTGTCAACCATGTTGAACCTCTACTCTTAACTTATGACTTTATTCTACAGAATCGCGGAAACCGAATGCAAATTTGCCAAAGTCATGTAGGATTTCATTATATATTCCAAAGGTTTACGTTATATTAACGCGGTTTTGTCCTTTGGCGGTTTTTCAGGCTTTTTGAGGCGGTTTTATGCCTATTAAAAAAGGCCGCATCACGCGGCCCTTATGGAAGTGTTACACACCTGCAACGGAGGGGCCTGTTAAGGAAGATTTTGGTGCAGAAGAGCCGGATTGAGCAGGGGATGCTTTGCCCATCCGCTCATTCTTTCTTTTTTCCAGTTCTGCATCAACATCGAAGCCCATGCCGGTAAGTTTTATGCGAAGGCCCTGTTCTTCTTGTCGAAGCTCTTTTTCCTGACCGTCCATATTAATTTGTTCTCTTATAATATTTATAGCATTTCTGGCTGCCGCATTCATGGCCAATACCAAGCTTAGCATAGCTCTGTCTGCGTTGCCTCGGCGCACGTGTCCAGAGGACGTGATGAAGGAGAAAAACGAATTGGTCATTTGGCTACCTTCTAGAAATTTACCATACGATCCTTCACGTTTTATTTTCACTGCTTCAAGCGACTTAATTTTTTCTTCCAGCGATTGGAACTTTGATTCCACATCGCTTGAAGGCGTAGCTTGGGTATTGAATTTGGGTGATGTCGCCATGTCAGATCCCATTTTCCTTACTTAATGCCAAAAGCCCATTTTGCTACGCCTTTCGTTGCGCCGGCCAAAACAGAGTCTTCGATATGCGCTTCTTTTCCAAGTGCGGCTTCACCGAAGTTTTCGACAAGTTCGCGACCCGCAACGCCAGCGGCAAAACCCAAAGGACCAAAAAAGCAACCAGCGGCATCCGGAACCGTACTAACTGCACGGACAAATGCTTTTTTGTATTCGCCTTTCGAGAGACTATCGGTCACATCATAAGCGCCCTCGGCAACGGCAACAGCAGCGCCGGCAACAGGGATGGCTCTTCCGCCGAGCGCCAGAGCGCCAGCGCCGAATGTAGCAGCGGTAGCGCCGCCAGCTATCAGTGAACCAGGACCACCACCCGGAGTATTTCCATCGGCATCTGACTTCAGATCGTTGCCCGGTGCGTGTTGAGCATGTGCGCCGGGTTTCGAGCCATCAACATGTTCATAGTCGTCGTATTCTTCGAGAGGCTTGCCGGTCATGCGGGAAGACAGGCGATCCAGCGAATTCGTCAAACCGTTTTCACCAATCGTTTGTTTGATAAGTTTGGAGATGTACTCGATAAGCGTGCCGATCCAGTCATAACCAACTTTGCCCGAAGCGTCGTTTTGACCAAGACCGAGAGCAGATTTAATGCCGCCGACGAGCTTCGTTGTCCAGCTACCGCCCGAGACAAACTGGTCACCAACCGCTGCGGTGGTACCGACGCCGATTACGCTGAGAAGTCCCAATGCGCCTCTTGCTAACCATTTCATCTTAACTCTCCAAATCTACCGCGTTCCTGCGAACTTCATATATAGCGGTATTACGTTAACTTACCCCTAAGATAGCAAAACGGAATGAGTGATCTCAAATCAAGTCTAAAATCCATTTTAAATCAATAGGATGGGGCGTTTTATCGTTTTCGGGCTTTTTCGCGGAATCGAGGTTTTATCAGTTCGTTTGTCGCGTTTTTTAAATTTGCGGCCCGGGGCACGCCCCAAAATCCCTCTATAGATAGAGTATACCTAAAAATAGCCGAAAATGCCAGTTTTTCAGGGGTTTTGGACCAGAAGGGGCGTCTAGCAAAAATCAGTGCCGGAAATGACGCATGCCGGTAAAGACCATGGCAAGGCTATGCTCGTCCGCCGCTGCTATGACATCGGCATCTTTGAGCGACCCGCCCGGCTGGATGACGCAGGTTGCCCCGGCCTCCGCCGCCGCCAGAAGGCCGTCGGGGAAGGGGAAGAAGGCATCAGAGGCTACGGCCATTGGCGCGCCCTTGGCAGGCGTCAGGCCGAATTCAGCCATGCGGGCGGCGGCGATGCGCGAGCTATCGCGTCTGTTCATCTGGCCCGCACCGATTCCCACCGTCACCTGATCCTTCACATAGACGATGGCGTTCGATTTCACATGCTTGCAGACTTTGAAGGCGAACAGCATGTCATTGATTTCCTGATCTGTCGGAGCGCGTTTGGTTACGACTTTCAGCATATCACGCGTCACGATGCCGTTGTCACTGCTTTGTACCAGCATACCGCCCGCGACAGGTTTGTAGGTTAGGCGCGAGGCGTTCACATCGGGAATCCCGCCAGCTTTTAGCACGCGCACGTTTTTCTTGGCGGCGATGATCTCGAGCGCATCGGCGTCGATATCCGGCGCGATGATGACTTCGGTGAGAAGTTTGATGATTTCACTCGCCGTTTTGCCATCGAGCGTGCGGTTGAGCGCGATGATGCCCCCGAACGCGGAAACGGGATCGCAAGCCAATGCTTTGGTGTAGGCATCGAGCATATCCTTGCCCGTCGCCACGCCGCACGGATTGGCATGTTTGATGATGGCAACGGCAGGCGCGTCGAATTCCGCCACCAATTCATAGGCCGCATCGGTGTCGTTGATATTGTTGTATGAAAGCTCTTTGCCCTGAAGGATTTGCGCCGTCGTCGCACCGGGGCGGATCTCATTCGTGCTATACAGGGCAGCACTTTGATGCGGGTTCTCACCGTAGCGCATGGATTGTTTGAACGTGCCTGCAAAGGCGATCTGACGTGGAAATTCGGATGTGTCTTGTTGCGCAAACCATCCCGAAATCGCGCTATCGTACGCCGCCGTGTGCGCATAGGCGCGGGCCGCGAGTTTCTTGCGTAGGTCGAATGAGGTGGCGCCATTGTTTGCGGTGAGTTCTTCCACGACGGCGGAATAATCCGCAGGGTCCGTCACGATGGCGACGAACGCATGGTTCTTGGCGGCGGAACGCACCATGGCGGGGCCACCGATATCGATGTTTTCGATGCAGGTATCGTAATCCGCCCCTGAAGCCACGGTTTTGACAAACGGGTAGAGATTGACGACAACAAGATCGATATCGCCGATGCTGTGTTCTTCTTGTGCCTTTTTATGATCGGCGTTGTCGCGCACGGACAAAATACCGCCATGGACTTTGGGGTGCAGCGTTTTTACGCGCCCGTCCATCATTTCGGGAAAGCCTGTATGATCGGAAACGTCTTTGACCGTAAGGCCCGCGTCTTTGAGCGCCTTTGATGTGCCACCCGTCGAAAGCAATTCCACGCCATATTTTGAAAGCTCCTTCGCAAAGTCCACAAGGCCTGTTTTATCCGATACGGAGAGCAGGGCGCGTTTGATTTTTACAGGCAAGGGCGAGGTCATGGGGGCGTCTTTTCTTGAGGCGTTTGTCATGCGCCGCAAAGTAAAGCCTTATGGCTACAGATGCAAGTTTTCAGGTCTTGGTTGCAGGGAACGGCGCAACGGCGGGGCGAGGCACGGCGGGAGCCGCAGATGCGACAGGCGAAGCCGCTGGCGCCGTAATCGTCGTGCAGGAGGGTTTAATATACACACCACGGGAATTGTCGAGCGGTTTGAACGCATCGGTGATGCCGAGCACGGTTTCTGCGCCACCCAAAAACATAAAGCCGTCATCGGGCAGAAGTTGCGCCATATTCTCCAACGTCTTGGCTTTGGTATCGCGGTCGAAATAGATCAACACGTTCCGGCAGAAGATGATGTCGAACTTGCCCAGACCGCCCATGGGAGAGAGCAGGTTGAAGGGCTTGTACTGGATCATCGATTTAATGTCGTTTTTCAAATGCCAGCGGTCGCCCTTTTGGTCGAAATATTTCATTAGCATTTGAATGGGCAGGCCGCGCTGAACCTCGAACTGGCTGTATTCGGCTTTTTTGGCGGTCTCCAGAACGGCGGTGTCGATATCGGTGGCGACGATTTCGAAATTCCAGCCCGCAAGTTTGGCCGCGTTTTCCTTGATGACCATGGCAAGAGAGTAGGGCTCTTGCCCCGTCGAAGCGGCGGCGCACCAGATGCGCACGCGTTTGGTCATGGCGCGTGTTTTGAGGAGGTGCGGAATGACGATATCGCGGAATTGATCGAAGGGCTTTGAATCGCGGAAGAAGGATGTTTCGTTCGTGGTCATCGCTTCGACCACATCCTTGATCAGATCTTGCGAAGGCACGCCGCGAAGCGCCATCGTCATCGCTTCGAGATTGGCGAAGTTGTGTTTGCGCGCAACGGGCGTTAGACGCGAGTCCAGCAAATAGGATTTGTCGGGAGTCAGCGTTAAGCCTGACTTTTCCTTCAGCAAATCCTTATATAAATCGAAATCGTTGATCCGCATAAAACCTTAAACTTTCCCAAAAGCCTGTCTAACGTATGGCCCGATGTCCTGCAAGGGCAGAACTGCCGTGCAAAGCCCGTTTGTTGCTACTGCGCCCGGCATGCCCCACACAACGGATGTTTCCTGATCCTGTGCCACGACGCGTCCGCCTTGTTCGACAACCATCTTAGAGCCGGGCAGTCCATCGGAACCCATACCTGTCAGGATGACGGTCATAATTTTTCCGCCCCAAATCTTCAGCGCGCTACGAAGCATCGGATCGACCGACGGTTTACAGTAATTTTCCTGCGGGCCGCTATCGAGCACAATCTTTATCTGCGTTCCCACACGTTCGAATGTCATGTGAAAGCCGCCGGGAGCCACATAGACCTTACCGTTTTCGACAATCATGCCGTTTTCCCCCTCGAGTGCCTCCACACCCGTATGCTGGGTGATGTGCTGGGCGAGGATTTTGGTGAAGGTCGCCGGCATGTGTTGCGTCAGGATGATGGGCACATCGAAATTCTTGAAGCTGGCGATGGTTTTGAACAACGCCTGCGGCCCGCCCGTAGAACTTCCGATCGCCAGAAGTTGCGGACGGAACATTTCACCGGGCATGTGTTTGCGAAGCTCGAATGCGGTTTTTTGCTTGAGAGCCGTATTTTGCCCGCCTGAGTAAGTGCCAGCCGCAAGGGGTGTTGATGTTGTTGCCGGACGGTTCAAGGAGCCGGCGTCTTTTCTGCGTCCCAGAGATTTCACCACGCGGATGACTTCCTGCTTGAAATCGTCGGCGGCGGTGATGGAGATGGAATTCGAGGGCTTGGCGATACATTCGGTGGCCCCAAGTGAAAATGCCTTGAGCGTGATTTCGGCGTTGCGCACCGACAGCGTCGAGCACATGACCACGCGCACGCCGGGTGAGGCGGCAAGGATTTTGGGAAGGGCAGTGATGCCGTCCATCACGGGCATTTCAATATCGAGAATGACGATATCGGGGTGGTGGCGCGCGGCAGAGGTCACGCCTTGTTCACCGTTGGCAACGGAAGCCACGATCTTGATGCCGGGATCGGTTTCCAGGATGCGCCCAATAAAGCCGCGCACGACAGCGGAGTCATCCACCAGCATCACATTGATCTGGTTAGACGGGGCGGGCGAAGCGCCGGCGGCTGGGGGTGTTGATAAAGACATATATTACCCTTGTATTTCTAACGGATCAGGCCGCGTTGATGAGGCCGATCTGCGAAAACTTGGATTCGATGATCTCAGAATCGAACGGCTTCATGATGTATTCATTCGCGCCGGCATTCATGGCGCGAGTGATGTGGGCCATGTCGTTCTCGGTGGTGCAGAACACGACTTTCGGGCCTTGGCCGCCATTCATGGCGCGGAGCTTTTCCAAAAATTCGATGCCGCTCATAATGGGCATGTTCCAGTCGAGCAGAATGGCGTCGGGCATTTGTTTCGAACAATAATCATAGGCCTTTTGGCCGTCTTCGGCCTCTTCGCAGGAAAACCCGAGATCTTCCACGATGCGGCGGGCCACTTTTCTCACAACGCGACTATCATCGACAACCAGACAAGATGGCATTTCTCAACTCCCTTACAATAAACAAACTCATTAACTCTCAAGCCCTTCGAGCAGGCGTGGGACATCCAACACCACAAGAAGTTTCCCCTTCAAACGGTAAATGCCCTGACAGACGCTTCGCCATTGTGGATCAAGTGTTGAAGGATTATTTTCGTAGTCGCGCTGGGACAGACTCATCACATCACCGACTCTGTCGATCATCAGGCTGTATAGTTCGCCTTGATTTTCAACGACCACGCTCATCTCCTGCGTGTTGCCTTCCTTAATGCGCGGCGGCAGGCCGAGGCAGGCACGAACATCGATTGCTGTCACAATGCGTCCGCGCAAATTGAGCGAACCGGCAACAGCGCGTGGAGCAAGGGGAATCTTGGTAACTTTTTGTTGGCCCAGAACGTCTTGCACCTGGAGGATCGGAATGCCGAAGATCTGGTCTGCGATCGTGATCGTCAGGTAATCACGTGTTGGCCCGGCGTCAGTCGTCGTTTTTTCTATTGCGGAGAGACTCATGCCAAACCTCCGTTCGCTTTCAGGGCTTGCGGTTTGGTATTGTTGGCCACCAGCGCCTCGGTCAGTGTGTTCAGCAATGTGTCACGGTCGAATTTGGCGATGTAACGGGAGAAGCCGACATCCATACCATGTGCCACGTCTTGTTCGGTTGCGTGGGAGGTAAGAGCAACCATCGGTGTGTGAAGCCATTTACTACCTTCTTCACGAACTTTTTGGGCGAATTCAAAACCGTTCATCTGTGGCATTTCGATATCGGAGACGATGATGTCGAATTTCTCCCCGTCCTCACGCATCTGGAGGGCGGAGATTGGGGAATCCAATGTTGTTACATCATAACCTGCAACCTTCAAAAGCGGCGTAAGCATATTGCGGAAGAAAGGGCTGTCATCGACCAGAAGCACTTTGCGACCTTGCGTCGTTGTGTCACCAAAGGCTTCGTCTCCATGACGCTTGAACCAGTCTTTGTTTGTGGAGTGCAGATAATAGCCGATATCGACGATATCCGTAGCCTTGCCGCCAATAATGGCGCTACCGACGCTGCCTGGGTTCGCGCCTGAAAGCTGGACGTCTAGAACATCTTCGGTGATATCGACGATTTGTCCGACGACGAGCCCCATCTGGCTGGTTTCATCTTGGAAGACAAGAACGGGCAATGGCATATCGCTGTCTTGCATGTTCACTGTGGAATCGAAGGGCACGAGCGGCATGAGTTGCCCGCGGTATTGAACCATGTAACGCCCGCCCGACATTTCGATTTTGCGTGGATCGACTTCTTCCAGACGCGAAATAAGGGAAAGAGGGACGGCCTTTGGCGTCGTATCTTGCGTGTT
>QFQB01000102.1 GCA_003241475.1 Micavibrio aeruginosavorus | reverse complement strand
ATCCAATCGCAGGTCGCGTAATCGGGGGCATAACAACGGCCAGCAACATCAAGCCCGCAAGGGAACACACAACCGTAATCAGATCTTTGACAGCAACGGGCCGGACGTACGAATTCGCGGCACAGCGCATCAAGTCTGCGAAAAATATCTCGCTTTGGCCAAAGACGCCTCGTCTGTAGGCGATGTCGTTCTGGCCGAAAGCTATCTACAGCATGCCGAACATTACCAGCGCATTATCAACAGCTGGAACGAAGAATTTCAGAGTATGCCGCGTCAATCCGGGTTCGTACAATCTGATGACCAACCTTCCGCAGATGATTTGTCTTTGCCTGTCAGCATATTGGGAGGCGATGTTAAAGCGAAAGAACAAGAATCTGTACGTCAGTCTTCCTTCCAGAATGACCAAATGCTGGAAACGGCCTGATACTTTAACAATACGGCGTAATTATTTGTAGTAATTTGAAAAGCGGGCTTCACGGTGCCCGCTTTTCTTTTTTGTCTTATTCAAAGGCCACATACGATAGAATGCCAGTTGGTTTGTTTCTAAGCCCTTGATCTGCAGCAGGGAAATCTTAGATATTGTGGAGTAGTATCAGAGTTGTCCCGTGCTTGATGAAGGCGGTCCAACCTGCCACAATGATTGCTTCTTAAGAGGATCCTATGGAATTCGACAAGTTTACAGAAAAAACAAAATCTCTCCTGCAAAAAGCCCAGACGCTCGCCATGCGAAGCGATCATCAGTCGCTGGAGCCGGAACATCTACTCAAAGTGATGCTGGATGACGAGGATGGTCTCACGGACCGCCTTGTTCAGGCGGCTGGCGGCACGACGGCACGCATGAAAAAGGCGACCGAGGTGGCATTGGCCAAATTACCGCAGGTCAGCGGCGGCGGCGCCGGCGGGTTGCGTATTTCAACCGATTTATCAAAAATCATCGATAACGCGATGAATTTGGCGGAAAAAGCAGGCGACAAGTACGTCACGGTAGAGCGCGTTTTCCAATCGATGGTTATGGCGCGGGCGACGTCCGAAATCGGCGGCATTATGGCCGACGCGGGTATGAATGCCACCACGGTCAATCAGGCCATCAATGCCATGCGCAAAGGGCGTACGGCGGATTCCGCCAACGCCGAGGATAGTTTCGAGGCGCTGGCCAAATACGCCCGAGATCTGACCAAAGATGCTCGGGATGGAAAGCTGGACCCCATTATCGGCCGTGATGAAGAAATCCGCCGTACGATTCAGATTCTCTCCCGCCGTACGAAGAACAATCCGGTCCTGATCGGGGAGCCGGGGGTGGGTAAAACGGCCATTATCGAAGGCTTGGCGCTTCGCATCATCAACGGCGATGTCCCTGAATCCCTTAAGAATAAAAAGCTCATGGCGCTGGATCTTGGTTCCATGATCGCTGGGGCGAAGTTCCGCGGAGAATTCGAAGAGCGCCTTAAAGCCGTACTGGACGAGGTAAAGAACGCAACGGGTGAAATCATACTGTTTTTGGATGAGTTGCATACTCTTGTAGGTGCTGGAAAAGCGGATGGAGCGATGGATGCGTCCAATATGCTCAAACCTGCGCTGGCGCGGGGCGAGCTTCATATGGTCGGCGCGACGACTCTGGAAGAATACCGCAAGCATATTGAGAAAGACGCGGCTCTGGCGCGCCGTTTCCAGCCCGTATTCGTTCCTGAGCCAACGGTTGAAGATACGATCTCTATCCTCCGGGGGTTGAAAGAAAAATACGAAGCGCATCACGGTGTACGCATCACGGACGGGGCCATCGTTTCCGCCGCAACCATGTCCAACCGCTATATCACGGACCGCTTTTTGCCGGACAAAGCGATCGACCTGATCGACGAAGCATCAAGCCGTCTGCGGATGCAGGTGGATTCCAAACCGGAGGAAATCGACGAACTGGACCGCCGCATCGTACAGCTGAAAATCGAGCGCGTCGCTCTCTCCCGCGAAACGGACACGGCGTCGAAGGACCGCTTTAAAAAGCTGGAAGAAGAACTCCAGACTCTGGAAAAGCAATCCGCCGATTTGACCGGCCAGTGGAATGCGGAAAAAGAAAAGCTCAATTCGTCCCAGAAGGTGACCGAAGAACTGGACCGCGCGCGGATCGAGCTGGAGCAGGCGGAGCGGGATTCCGATTGGGGCAAGGCGTCCGAGCTGAAGTACAGCCGTATCCCCGAGCTTGAGCGCCGTTTGGCCGAAGCCGCCAAAGTCCATGGTGCAAGCATGATTAATGAGGAAGTAACCGAGAGCGACATCGCGGCGGTTGTGAGCAAGTGGACGGGCATCCCTGTGGATAAAATGCTGGAAGGCGAGCGTGAAAAGCTCCTCCAGATGGAATCCAAGCTCAAGGAACGGGTTGTCGGGCAGGATGCCGCGGTCAAAGCCGTGGCGAATGCCGTACGTCGAAGCCGCGCAGGTTTACAATCTCCCAACCGTCCGATCGGGTCGTTCTTGTTCCTTGGTCCGACCGGCGTTGGCAAAACCGAATTGACCAAAGCTTTGGCTGAATTCCTGTTCGATGACGATACGGCCATGGTCCGCATGGATATGTCTGAATATATGGAAAAACATTCCGTAGCGCGCATGATCGGCGCACCGCCAGGGTATGTCGGGTATGAAGAGGGTGGCGCGTTGACCGAAGCCGTCCGCCGCCGTCCGTATCAGGTTGTCTTGTTCGACGAGGTGGAAAAGGCACACCCCGATGTCTTCAACATCCTCTTGCAAGTGCTTGACGATGGACGACTAACCGACGGTCAGGGGCGTACTGTTGACTTCACGAACACGGTTTTAATCATGACCTCGAACCTTGGCGCCGAACATCTTGTCAATCTGGAAGACGGGCAGGATGTCGAGTCCGCGCGAAGCAAGGTGATGGATGCTGTACGGGCCGCCTTCCGTCCGGAATTCTTGAACCGTTTGGATGAAATCCTGCTGTTCCGCCGCCTGGGGCGCGACCAGATGACGGGCATCGTCGATATCCAGCTTGGCTATTTGCACAAGTTGTTGGCCGGTCGCCGTGTCGAGCTCACGGTTGAGGTTTCCGCCAAAAAATGGCTCGCCGAAAAAGGATACGATCCTGCTTACGGCGCGCGTCCGCTCAAACGGGTAATCCAGACCGAATTGCAGAACAAACTGGCTGAATTGATCCTTGAAGGTAAAGTTGAAGACGGCGCACAGGTACGAGTCACCGTCAAAGGTGAGCATCTGGATTTTGCCATCACGCCACCGGGGACAAAGGCGCGAGCCGCGGCCTAATCCTTTGCAACGCAGATGCTTTACGGTAATCTAGGGGGGTCTTTGATTCCGTCCGGAAAGTCATGTTCATGAGCCATTCTACAAAAATTCTCGCCCTATCTTCTGCCGTACTCCTTTCTGCCTGTGGCACGATCGCCGGAGGACAGACTCAGGAAATTACGTTGGCAACGCCGGGCGCTTATAATGCTGAATGTAATTTGAACAACGGCGTTGCGTATAAAATGGTGACTGGTCAAAAAACGACCATCATGCGCTCCCACAAACCTTTGATGGTTGATTGCTATGCGCCGGGTAACCGCCGCAAAGCCGTCATGGTCGACACGGAAATTCATGACTGGGCCTATGCTGATGTCACGACGGGTGTTGTTCCAGGCGCGACCTTCGATCATTTCGCTGGTGGTCTCTATGAATACCCCGAAGTGATTACGGTCGATTTTGTTGGTGTACCAACCCCGGGCTTTGAGTTGCCGGACTATCACAACAAGGATGTGCCCAATCCTTACGAACAGGCAATAGAAGATTACGGCCCCAATCACCCGCGTATCGTAAGTGATAGCCAATATATGCCGCGCGGCGTAACCAAACGGGAGCAAATTCTGGATAGTAATCCATTTGCAGGCGCCAGGACTGCAACACCTACGACACCGACACCAATGCCCGCGGCTCCGGCTACATCATCGTCTGCTGTACCCTCTGGTAGCTTGAAAGGGTCCTCGGCGGAAGAATTAAACCATTCTATGAACCCGACGGTCTTTAACCGCTAGTGTCTTCCAAGCTACATTATTTTGTCTGCGGTATCGGCGGTAGCGGCATGTTGCCGCTGGCGGTGATTTTGAAAGGCATGGGCTTTACGGTTTCGGGTTCGGACCGCTCCTATGACCAGGGGCGCACGCCGGAAAAATTCGCATGGATAGAGCAACAAGGCATTGTGCTACATCCGCAGGACGGATCTGGAATCACCGATAATTTGCATGCTTTGGTGATCTCAAAGGCTGTTGAGGATACAGTTCCCGACATCGCGGCGGCAAAGAAAGCGGGATTGCCGATTGTAAAACGCGCCGAGCTTTTGGTGGAATTGTTCAACAAGGCCAAAACACGCATCGCCGTTTCCGGTACCAGCGGCAAGACGACGACAACAGGCATGATCGGGTTCATCTTGAAGGAAGGTGGGCTAGACCCGACCATCAACAACGGCGGGATTTTTCGCAATTACGCTCATGACAATCCGTACTCCACGGCATTTGTAGGCGAGGGAGATATTTTCGTTACCGAAATCGATGAAAGCGACGGCATGGATATTGTTCGCCAATATCAATCCGAGATAGCGGTCATTCACAATATTTCGCTGGACCACCAACCGATGGAAGAGCTACAGGCGATGTTCTCCGGCTTTTTGGCGAACACGAGAACGGCTGTGCTTAACGCCGATGATCCTGATCTTTTGAAAATGGCCGACGGCTTCAAGGGCAGTGTGGTAACTTACAGCACCAATGGGGCGCGGGCAGACTTGATGGCTGGTGCCATGACCCATCGGGCCAACGGCGTCGATGTTATTGTTCGTGCGGATGAGAAGGTGATCCCCCTGACGCTGAATGTTCCGGGAGCGCACAATGTTTCCAACGCGCTCGCGGCCTTGTGCGTTGCGCAGGTTGCGGGCGTGGATTTGGAAAAAGCGGCAAACCTTCTTTCGCGGTTCGAAGGCATAAAGCGCCGCATGGAAATCGTCGGCGTAAAATCCGGCATCACAGTGATGGATGATTTCGCGCACAACCCGGATAAAGTGGCCGCGACGCTTTCAACCTTGCGACAATTTCCTGGCCGTTTGCATATTTTCTTTCAACCGCATGGATTTGGTTTCCTCAAGCTTCTGGGCGATGAATTGGCGCAAAGCTTTGCTCAAGGGCTTTCTTCTACGGACAGGCTCTACATGGTTGAACCCCTCTATCTGGGGGGCACGGTAGATCGCTCCGTGGGGGCGGTAAACATTATAGAATCCGTTAAAAAATACGGTGGCAATGCCGTTTTGCTAGAAGGGCGGGATGCGTTTAAAAACACGCTTCTTCAAGATGTTAAGCCCGATGATCGTGTTGTCATCATGGGTGCGCGGGATGACACCCTATCCCTTTTTGCACGTGAAATCCTTGATTCTCTTGCATAACCGGCGGAACTCATAGGCATCGTTTCCTGTTTGCATATTGTGAAAGGAGACAATCCATGAACTACGTACAGACGCACAATCACGATTTCGAGTACACGTCGTATGGCCTCGCGCAAGATGAAACACCTGGGATGTTTCGTGAGGCCGTTGGGCTTTTTCAAAATTCGCAGGATTTGCAGGATGCCATACGGGATCTTGAGGGGACGGCTTTTCCGCGTCAGGATATTTCCGTGATGGGATCGCGTAGCGAACTTGAGCATATTTTCGGTGCAAGGGAGGTTGATCCGCGCATGGCGATGGATCATGCCGGCACACCCAGACAAGCTCCAACCCGTCCCGAAGAAAAAACCATCGGCGCGGCGGCCGCTGTTGGCGTTGGAACCTATGCCGGCGCGATGGGACTTGCGCTGGCAAGCGGCGCGGTAGCCTTTCCGGCCATTATCGGGGCGGCTGTTATCGGCGGTCTGGGCGGGGGAACGTTGGGCGCTGTCCTTACGAAAATCATGGGGGACCGCGCCACGCGCAACATTCAAAAGCAGATCGAAAAAGGCGGACTGCTATTATGGGTGAGAACGCCTGATGAAGATCGTGAATTGCTGGCCAAGCTTATTCTGCGCAAGCGCGGGGCAAGCGAAGTCCACGTCCACAGCATCATGTAAAAAACTCAATTCGAGACGGCGTAACGCGTCTCGATCAACTTCAGGATCGCCCGCATGCCGGTATCAGCACCGCCTTGCGGGCGTCCTGCCTTCCCGGACTGCTCCCATGCATAACAGTCCAAATGAACCCAATCCACCGATGGATCGATGAATTGCTGGAGGAAGAGGGCGCCATGGATAGCGCCTGCTTTGCCGGAGCCGACATTGCTCAGATCTGCAATGTTACTGCTCATTTCCTTTACGTAGGGTTGCCACAGCGGCAATGGCCACACAGGGTCTTCGTTCATTTGGCCGTGTTCTTTGATTTGATCCTGCAAGGATTCGCGGTTGGAAAAAAACGCCGGAATGTCGTATCCCAAAGCCGCCCGCGCGGAGCCCGTCAGGGTACAGAAATCGACAACCAGTTCGGGCTTTTTGTCGCCTTCACAGGCGTAGGTCAAGGCGTCTCCGACCACAAGACGACCTTCGGCATCTGTATCGCCTATCTCCACGCTCAATCCTTTGCGCGAAGGGATGACATCGCCCGGACGGAAAGATTCTCCGCCGACGCTGTTTTCCGCCGCCGCTATAAGCACGCGCAAGCGCACCGGAATATTCAAGGTCATGACGGCATGCGCAAGGCCAAGAACATGCGCTGCGCCGCCCATATCTTTTTTCATCAAGAGCATGAACGGCGGTGGCTTGCGATCAAGCCCGCCAGTAACGAAAACAACGC
>QFQB01000101.1 GCA_003241475.1 Micavibrio aeruginosavorus | reverse complement strand
ACCAACAGGTGCACAGTGATATCCGGAAAATTCTCAAATCTATTTAAGCTCGTTTTGTCGGTTTCGGCATGTGCAATCATTCCCTTGGTTGCACAGGCGCAAGATAGCTACGCGCCGCCGCCGATGTTCGATGATATGACGCCACCCATGGTGCGCCCGCAAGCGACGGATGGATATATCGTGACGCCCAAGGCTTCGGTGAACACGCCATTGCCGCAAGACGTAGCGCCAAGCCCCCGTCCGGCCATCATCACACCGCGCGTTTCCATCGATCCTGATTCCGACCGCGCCAAAACGGCTGTTCCGACCAATGTGCCGATGCCGACGCCGTCAACAGCGCCCGTAGGATTACCGGTCGCAGTTCCCTCTACTGCACCCTCTGTTGCGAGCCCTGTAGAAAAAGCGCCTGAGCCTGTCGTTGTCCCGAAGGCTCCGATTCCGCCTGCTGTTGTGGCGCCCCCTCAAAAGCCCAAGATGATGGAGCCGATTGTTGAAGAAACATACATCAAGCGCCAAAGGCCTGTTGCAAAAACGGGTGTGCCAAAGCCAGTTCAAAAACCCGAAGTTAAAATACCGGATGTTCGGGTGCCTGAAGTTGCGGCCCCACTTCCGCCCGAAAAACCGATACAACCGATGGAGCCTGTAAAAGAGCAAAAAGTCATCATGCCTGCGGTCAAGGCAACGCCTGCCGCAATTGCTGATGCACCTAAGGCAGAGATCGCTGAACCTAAAACTGTTTCGGGCGATGAGCGCACGCAACCCATTGGAAGGATAAAACCTGTAGAGCGCGATCCGAAAGAAAGCGCAATCAAAGGGCCGAAAACCATGCCTGCCCTTCCGACAGCAGATATAGACCAGCAAGTTGTGTTCGAAGAAAAAACTCAACCAACTGGGAATGAAGAAACCATTTTCGAACGCAATCAACGCGAAGCGGCCAAAGACGAGAAGAAAGAGGAAACCCTTAAGCCTGTCGGTTTTCCTAAAAAGAACGTCACGCCCGCTAGTTTCGATAAGGGCGAACAAGGCGCATTGAAAAAGTCCGTATCGTTCCAGCCGGGACAGGTCGGTTTGTCCAGCAAGGAGATAGACCCTATTGCAGCAGGTGTATCCAAGGAGCTGGACGAGGAAGAGAAGAAGGATTGGCGGGTTCAGATCCGCGCTTACGCCTCCCCTTACGGCACGGGCGTGAGTAGCGACAAGCGCATAGCCTTGAGCAGAGCCTTATCATTGCGTACTGCTTTGATTTCGCAGGGTATTTCAGCCAGCAGGATCGATGTCATGGCCGAGGGGGCGCCGCAGGACGGGGGCAAGAACGCCGACCGCATCGATCTCTACCTGTACGGGCCTAGCGTCGAATAGGGAAAACCCTAGATTTCCGTCGCTTTTACGTGTGGATAAGGGGGTATCGCCTCTGCCGTTTTGTTGACAAAAAACCCCTCTTCCGCGCAGTTTAGACTGGATTTTCCAAATAATTATGTTTAAGTCTAACTTGTCATCCTTATGACAACTGGCGAGAGGGCCTCTTATGAATTCTAAAAATACGAATGTTTCCGGCAACGGGTTGCTCGTGGGCCTTTTGCTCATCGCATTGGTAGGTGCGGCTATTCTTGGCTGGTTCTACATCAACAAGCAAAAACCTATGGATGCTTTGCCGGAATCTTCCGAAATTGCCACCGAGCAGACGCCTCCTGTTTCTACGGACGCCGAAGGCGGCGCTGTGCCGACAATTACGCCGCCGAACCTTCCAGCGGCAGACGCGGATGCGCCGGTTGTTAATCCCTCTTCTACATCTGAAGTTATCGATTCCGCGCCTGTTGCTGAGAGCGTAAAAATCGATGTCGCAACGGCTTTTGCTCCACGCACCATCGGCAACGCCGATGCGCCGATCAAGATTATCGAATATGCGTCGCTGACCTGTAGCCACTGCGCGCACTTTCACAACGATATCCTGCCTGAACTGAAATCCAAGTACGTCGATACAGGCAAAGTGCAAATAGAATTCCGCGAATTCCCTCTCAACGATCCCGCGCTCAAAGCCTCTTTGACAGCGCGTTGCTTGCCTGCCGATAAATACGAGAGCTTCGTCAATTTGCTCTTCAAAACGCAGGAACACTGGGCCGGAGGCTTGGACTATATGGCCGCGCTGAAACAAAATGCCAAACTGGCCGGTATGAGCGATGCAACGTTTGAGGCTTGCCAGAAAAATCCTGAATTGAAATTGAAACTGGCCGAAGGCATGCAGGTTGCGCAAGACAAGTGGAAGCTGAATTCCACGCCGACATTTATTATCAATGATGGTGCGGAGATTATTTCCGGCGCCCAGCCGCTGACGGAGTTCGAGCGCATCTTCCGCAAAGTTTCGGGCGATGCGATCGGTCAAGCTCCGGCTGTTGAATAAGGTCAGAGAATTCAGAGTAAAATGATCCAGTTCGAAAAAATTCGCCTGAGCGGCTTCAAGTCTTTCGTAGATAAAACGGAGTTTGAGATCGGACCCGGCCTGACAGGAATTGTCGGACCCAACGGGTGCGGAAAGTCGAACACAGTCGAAGCTCTTCGCTGGGTCATGGGTGAAAACTCGGCCAAACGCATGCGCGGCGGCACAGGCGGCATGGAAGATGTTATCTTCGCAGGAACCTCTTCGCGCCCTGCCCGCAATTTTGCCGAAGTCTCGCTTCTTTTGAACAATGCGAGCCGCACGGCGCCCGCCGCCTACAATGATTCCGATGAAATCGAAGTCACGCGCCGCATCGAGCGCGACCACGGATCGCTGTATAAAATCAACGGCAAGGTTTGCCGCGCCCGCGATGTTCAAATGCTTTTTGCCGATACAGTAACGGGCGCGAACTCTCCTGCCATGGTTTCGCAGGGCCGCGTTACGGCGATGATCAACGCCAAGCCTCAAGAGCGGCGCATCGTTCTTGAAGAATCGGCCGGCGTATCGGGTCTTTATGTCCGTCGTCATGAGGCGGAGTTGCGTCTTCGCGCTGCAGACCAGAACCTGCAGCGCGTTCAGGACTTGGTTGGAAGCATGGAGGGGCGCTACAACACCCTCAAGAAACAAACCCGTCAGGCGCAAAAATACAAAAATCTTTCGACGCAAATCCGTGAACTTGAAATTACCATCGCCTACCTTGAGTGGCGTTTGCAGGTTAACCGCGTCGATGCCGCGCGCAAGAGCTTTGCCGAAGCGGAAAGCCATGTCGCCACGCATATGGCGACGGTCGTTCAATTGACGCGCACCCAAAACCAGCAGGCAGAGGATCTTCCCCCGCTTCGCAAAGCGGAGGCGGAAGCCGCCGCTGCCCTTCAGGCGCACAAGATGGAGCTGCAGCGGCTGGAAGATCGCGAGCGCGATCTGAAAAACCAGCTGGATGAATCTACGGCACAGCTGAAACAGACCGTCGCTGACCGCGAACATGAGGTGCAAATTCTTTCTGAAAGCCAGAATGTTCTGGAACGCTTGGAGGAAGAGCAGCGCATTTTATCCGAAAGCCGCCGCAACGAAGAAAGCGATCTGACGCAAAAGCAGCAAATCAAGGCTGAGTTGGAAGCCAAGGTTCTGAAGCTCGAAGCCGACTACGAATCCTTTATGCAAAAAACGGCTGAGACGCGTGCGGCGCGTCAGCGTATCGAACAGCTTATTAACGCGGATCAAAGCCGCATGCTTGTAGCCGAAGAGCGTAAGGAAAAACTGGCCGACGACCTTAGCCGCGCCAAAGCGCAGTTCGAAAACGATGCTGAGGTCGATGAATTGAAGTCGTCCATCGTTTCTTTGGAGGGTGAAACCGGCGGTTTGCGTTCCGTTCTTGAAAATGCCGAGAATAATATTGCGATGGCGCGCGAGCAATTGGAACTAGCACGTCAGGCAAAGGCGGAGGCGGAACGCCGCAAATCCGAAATTGATTCCGAAGTAAAAGCGCTGGAACGCATTATCAATGCGGACACGCAAAGTCTCTTCAAACCCGTTCTGGAAGATATCAAAACAGACAAAGGTTTTGAAAAAGCGATTTCACGCGCGCTGGGCGATATGCTGATGGCATCCAAAGACAAAGAGGCGCCTTCCGTATTCCTTGACTTCGCCGAAGAAAAAATTGAGGCACCGTCTCTTCCTTCGGAAACACGAAAACTGGAGCCGCACGTACAGGCGCCTTCTTATCTGAAGCGCGCGCTCGAGTTTATTGCCGTTGTTGATACGCAGGATCAAGGTGATTCAATTGCCGCGCAACTCAAACCCGGACAGTCTATTGTTTCTCTGGATGGGGCTTACTGGCGTTGGGACGGTCTGCACATTAAGGCCAATGCATCCGACCGCCATGCTATCCAGCTACAGCAAAAGAACCGTCTTGAAGAATTGACCCGCGAAAAGCCGGATGTTGAATGGCAGTATCTGGAATCGACCGACAAGGCCAATGCGGCACATGAATTTCAAAGAGAAGTTCAGGGCAAGTTTGATTCCGTTCGTTCGGAATTGCGTGGGAAGGAGCAAGACCTTCAATCCCGGCAGTCGCGTCTGAACCGTTTGACGGAACAGCGTTCGGGACTTTTTGCGGAAATTGCAAAGTACGAAGAATCCTTGAAGCGCACGGAAGAAGATATTGTCGGATACCGCGAAAATATAGTGGCGCACAAAGAAGAGCTGGCGACGTACAATGAAGATACAATGGCGGCCCATGCCGCCGAGGTAGAACAGTTGCGCGGCGTTCTTTCCGAAGCGCGGGACAGCTATAATCATGCCGTCCGAGCTCTGGATCAAATGACGCAGGAACAAGGTCGCCGCATGGCGCGCATGCATGTGATCGCGGATGAGCGCAACCACCATACGAATCGTTCTATTCGCTCCCGCGAACGCCTGAAGGATTTGGAAGAGCGCGAGCTGTCCTTAAAAGAGCGCGTTGCTGAAATGGAAAGTCGTCCGCAAGTTATGGACGATAGCCGCGAAGGCCTGATGAACAATATAGGCACGTTTGAAAAGGCGCGTGATGAAGCTGCGGACAATCTGGCCAAGGTTGAAAGCGAACTGGCCATTACTACGCGCGCGCTTAAAGAAGCAGAAAATATTCTGACTGAAGCGCGCGAGGCGCGCGCTCATGCGCAGGCATTGGTCTCTTCAGGGCAGGAGCTGCTGGAAACTATTTCCAATGGCGTTATCGAACAATTTGATCAACAGCCGCAGGATTTGAAATCGGGCGCGACAGTTGCAGATTTCTCTGACGAAGACGCGCTTCCTGCGCTTGATCCTCTCAAATCTCAAAAAGAGAAGTTTGTCCGTGAGCGCGACCAAATCGGGCCGGTGAACCTTCAGGCCGAAGAGGAAGCCGGCAGCCTCGAAGCGGAACTGGGCACGATCTTCAAAGAGCGCGATGATTTGACTCAGGCCATCGAAGAGCTACGCGAAGGAATTAATAAACTGAATAAAGAGGCGCGCGAGCGTCTGACGGCGGCTTTCGATATCGTTAATGGTCACTTTAAAGAACTATTTGTGAAGTTGTTTAACGGCGGTCAGGCCCATCTGCAGCTGATTGAATCCGACGATCCTTTGCAATCCGGCTTGGAAATTTTCGCACAGCCGCCGGGCAAGACGTTGCAATCGCTTTCGCTTCTTTCCGGCGGCGAGCAAACACTGGCGTCTATCGCGCTGATCTTTGCCATGTTCCTGACGACGCCCTCGCCTATCTGCGTGCTGGACGAGATCGACGCGCCGCTTGACGATGCGAACGTGGATCGCGTCTGCAACCTGCTTGATGATCTTGCGGCTCGCGGCCAAACCCGCTTCTTGGTAATTACGCACCACCGCTTGACGATGGCTCGCATGGACCGCCTCTATGGCGTGACCATGTCGGAGCGCGGCGTATCCCAGCTGGTTTCCGTCGATCTGAACAAGCAGATGGACTTCCTCGAAGCCGCTGAGTAACCTCTTGTCATGACGAAATTACAAGACCTCGACACTGCCCTTGCGGCGGCCAAGGCTAGGCATCAAAAGCAGGAGCCGACAGAGCCGCCAAAGTATAGCCGCGAGATGAATCTCGGCATTCGCGCATTTATGGAAATGTTTGGCGTTCTGCTTGGTTCCGGCCTCATGGGATGGGCTTTGGACAGCTATTTTGAAACAGCTCCTACTGTCCTGATTATCTTTGTAATTCTCGGCATTGTCGCCGCATTTTTCAACTTGTATAAACTTTCTAGAAATTTGGGCACGGCAATAGGGTCTAACAACTTGCAATCCGCGGAAAAAGACGCTAATAAACCCTCGCAAAATGAATCATAACGACTAGAGAGACTGTTAAAACGTGGCGAACCCTATTCACCAGTTTGAAATCCAGCCGCTCGTCCCCTTCACGCTTGGGGGTGTAGACCTATCCTTCACCAATTCCGCTCTGTGGATGACTATCGGCGTTGTGACGTCTATAGGCCTTCTTACGGTTGCCATGTCGAAGAAATCGCTGGTTCCAACGCGCGGCCAGCTTGTGGCCGAAGGCCTTTATAAATTCATAGCGAGCCTTGTTCGCGACAATGTTGGCGAGAAAGGCATGAATTACTTTCCGCTCGTCTTTACGCTTTTTATAGTCGTGCTGTTCGGAAACCTGCTTGGCATGATCCCGGGATCCTTTACCTATACCAGTCATATAGCTGTAACCGGTGTTCTGGCCCTGATCATCTTCTTCGTTGTAACCATCATGGGATTTGTGAACCACGGCTTGCACTTTTTGCAGCTGTTCTGCCCGCCGGGCGTACCCCTATGGTTGGCGCCGCTGATCATTCCGATTGAAATCATTTCCTACTTGAGCCGTCCCATTACGCTGTCCTTGCGCTTGTTCATCAACATGCTTGCAGGCCATTTGATGGTTAAAGTTATTGCTGGATTTTCTCTCATGATGGTTGGC
>QFQB01000019.1 GCA_003241475.1 Micavibrio aeruginosavorus | reverse complement strand
CATAACGCTTATGCGCGTGCCGTAGCTACGGGCATAGCGATGAACAACCTCTTCGGGCAAGAAACAAAAAACCTTCTTCTGTTTTTTTAAAAACGTCTCGAAATCCGCATCCGGTATATCGCCCCCGGGGAGCGGCGCTTTTTCGGTCCAGCCGCTGTTGTGTCTGCTTCCTGTAATCTTATCGACGGCATGACGCGCCAGCGTGCGGTAAGTCGTAAGTTTGCCGCCGAACACGGACAGCAACGGCGCAGGCAGGGATGGATCAAGATATAATTTATAATCGCGCGTTATTTTACGGTTCTCGCCTTCCCCGTCATCGAAGAGCGCACGAACGCCACTATAGGTCCAAGGAGCATCGGACGGCGTAATCTGACGTTCAAAATATCTGTTCACAGCAGCACAAAGATACTCTTTTTCGCCATCACTAATAACCGGCGCCCCGGCGTCGCCTTCAAAGGCTTCGTCCGTCGTTCCAATCAGGGAATATTGCCGTTCATAGGGAATAACGAACACGATGCGCTTGTCGGGTTGCTGAAGAATATACGCCTGCTCGCCTTCATATAGTTGCGGCACGATCATGTGGCTACCTTTGACAAGACGCACATTGGGCGTGCCCGAGCGGGCAAGATTGGAAGCCTCGAGAATGCCGCGCACCCATGGTCCCGCCGCGTTGACAACCATCTTAGCCGAAATTTGGAACTCATCGCCGCTGTAGGCATCTTTGAGCGAGACATACCAGAAATCCGTCCCGTGCATCATGGATATCTGCATGCACGCGGTGCGCGTCAAAATATCGGCGCCGCGCAATTTAGCATCGAGAACATTCAGCGCGACAAGGCGGGAATCATCCGCCCAGCAATCCGCATATTTAAAGCCATCGCGATATGATCCTTGCAACGGCTCGCCCAGCAAAGAGTCATGCAAACTCACGGAGCTGGACTTGGAGAGTTTTTTGCGCCCCGCCAAATGGTCGTACAAATAAAGCCCGAGAGAGATCATCCATTTCGGACGTAAACCCGACGTGTGGGGCAACACAAACTCAAGAGGTCTAATAATATGGGGCGCGACACGTAATAGAACTTCACGTTCGCGCAACGATTCCCGAACCAACCGGAATTCACCCATTTCGAGATAGCGCAACCCGCCGTGAATGAGCTTTGTGCTGGCCGAAGATGTACCTTGCGCCAAATCGCGCGCCTCAACCATTAACACAGACAGCCCCCGTCCGGCGGCTTCGCGGGCGATGCCTGCGCCATTGATGCCGCCGCCGATAACACAGAGATCGTAATCCGGTTTCATCATGCTTTTTGTAGAAGGTAGATTAATTTATATTAGAATATCTTAATCACCCTGTCCCGCAAAGCCTCGGAAACAAATATTACACAGGGAATTATCTTAAAATAAAGCCGAATCAGGCCGCCTGCATGCGTTGCAACATGATTCGCAACTTGGCTTCAACTTGGGTCGGAGAATATGGCTTGCGTATATAACCATCAACACCGAAATTTTTAGCCTCGACCACAGAAGCCTGGTCGCTACGGCCCGTTATCATCATAAACGGAATGGTGCTCCCCGTGCTCCGCACCTGCCGCAAAAACTCGATCCCCGTCATGGACGGCATGTTCCAATCGCACAAAATCAAATCAATGAAATCAAAAGCACTGTCAATAAACTGTAAACCCGTACGCCCATCCGCAGCCTCGAATACTTGCGTCACCCCCAGCTCGGAGAGCATTCCTCGTAACAAAGCCCGTGATTCTGCCTGATCCTCGACGATCAAAATCCGCAACTGTGAAAAACTATGATCCATCAGGCCGTCCTCCATTGGCTAGTCAAAGCAGACCATTTTTCTTTCGCATCCTTTCCGTGATTCTTGGCCAGACTATGAATCATGCAAATAAGTTTTTTCATGTCGATAGGCTTAGACATCATCACAGCACCTTCGGGTAAGGGAACACGAGACATCAAACCGTTGGCAGGATAGCCCGACATAAACATTATTTGCGAGTGAGGGCGTACAGATTCAAAAAGTTCGGCAAGTTTGACGCCGTTCAACTCAGGCATAACGACATCGGTTAAAAGAAAATCTATTTCACCATCATAATCATCCTGCACCATAAGCGCTTCATGCCCATTGCACGCGCGCAAAACCGTTATACCGACATCTTCAAGCGTGCTAGAAATTATCTTCAACAAATCAGGTTCATCCTCTGCAACCAAAGCTGTGAAGCCATTAAGCCGCACGTTGCCATCTTCATCCTCGATGATTTCATGCTTGTCCACCGGTGGCTCACTCAGGGGTAGCCGAATAGTAATGGCTGTCCCCTCATTCTCTTTGGATACAACCCCGATCTCGCCTTTCATGTCTTTAACCAACCCATAGACCATAGAAAGACCAAGCCCTGTACCCTTCCCCTGATCTTTCGTTGTAAAAAACGGATCAAACATTTTTGCCTGCACCTCGGACGGCATACCAGAGCCCGTGTCGATGATGCGTAAGACGGCATGCCCCTCACCTTCCTTCTGAGCTTCAACGATTAGATTTCCACCATCTGTCATGGCATCGCGCGAATTGATGCAAGTATTAAGCAGGATTTGGCAAATATTGTCGGGCGCCACTTTGACAAAGACACCATCTTCGGTTTTGATTGATAGCGCAATCGACGCATCCATCAATGGCCGCAACAACATTTCCTGATCTCGCACGAGTTGACCAAGATCTACCACACTGTCTTTAACCACCTTATGGCGTCCGAAAGTTAGGAGTTGTCCTGTCAATGCGGAACCACGTTGTACAGCGCTGGCTATGTGCTCCATAAAGCCATAAGCTTCCGTTTCAGGCCCGAGCTTTTTTCTAGCGATACGCGCATAACCATCAATAATGGACAAAATATTGTTGAAATCATGTGCCACGCCGCCCGCCAATTGACCCAAAGCTTCAAGTCTTTGTGATTGGAAGTACTGGCCTTCCATGATCTTCCTTTCCGTCGTATCCTCGATCACGATGAGACAATAATTTTTCTTCAAGCGATAGGGTATTACATGCAGGCGATACCAATGAACTTTGTTGTCTTTACGACCTTCATGATCATAATGTGAAATTCCGGAACCGTTTAGAAATGTAGACAAGTCGTCTTCTATACCGAAGATACGCAAAATGCTAGAAAGGGTCTGACCGATCATGCGTGCATTGGGAATTTCAAGGAAGGCTTCTGCCATAGGATTTGAATGAACGACCAAATCCTTGCCGTTTTCCGTTTCAACCGTTAAAATACCCCAAGGAATGACATCCAACGCCGCAGAAAGGTTGAGCATTTTATCGCTCTCCGGATAGGGCGTAAGACGCAAAAGCGTTCCTTCTTCGAAACTTATAATCTGCATGGCATAGCGCACTTCTTCGAAAACTAACTCTTCGAATCGTTCCTCTGTTGCATTCCCATGAAAACGCAAAATGTGGGTAAACGCTTCCAACGATTCAGGAGACTGTGAAGGAGTATAACCCATATATTTCAACAGATGCCGTGCGTGCTGGTTACAAGACTGGAATTTACCATTGAGATCGTAAAGATAAGCAGGCTCGGGCAACGCTTCGAGCAAAGGGTTATGAAATTTATATTTTTTTGCCAAAAACATCCGCAAACCGCTCACCCCAATAAAATACAACCCATAGTTTTATATATGACAGAAAGAATATGGCCTCACAACCCGATGAGAACTGGCTTTGACATACACATGCATTTCACGCACACTATAACTTATTGTTTTCATTATCTAGTCGAGGTTGTTCAACCTTGCCGCGTTTCTTGTTTTTACATGCCTGCGTATTGATTGCCACAGTAACGACTGCGGTAAAGATGGCGTATGCCAATGAAGTTGTAAAATCCACAAATTTCAAAGGCATGATTGGGTTGAATACAATTCCTACCGCTCGCATGGATGAAGAAGGCATCGCGCGTGCAGGCCTAAGCACGCTAGATCCTTACAACCACGCTTTCATTGGAATGCAAATTGCGAAGCCTTTGTACGTCAATCTGCGGCAAAGCATGGAAGTTTCTTCGATCGGAGAGCAGCCGCATCGCGTCTATCCCGGCATGGATTTCAAACTGCGGCTGGGCGAAGAAGGGCGATATGCGCCCGAAATCGCGTTCGGAATGGATTCAGCTTTAGGACATAAACGCTTTTCATCCGAATATTTCGCTCTCTCCAAACGCTACTACAATTTCGATTTTACCGCTGGCATCGCTTGGGGGCGCATGGGTAGCGGCGGCATCCTGCCAAATCCGCTGGCGCGACTGTCTTCGCACTTTGACCGCGAACGCAACTACACGGATCAAAACGCCGCCTCGCCCGCCGACTGGTTCACAGGCAAGGAGATCGGCCTGTTCGGCGGATTCGAATACGCGCTCCCAATAGAAGGATTATCCTTCAAAGCCGATATCGGCGCGGACAGGTCGCCCGGCGAGCGCCGCTCCTTTGATTTCGATGCTCCAGCCCTATGGAGCGTCGGATTCAATTACAACCCGACGCCATGGTTCGGGTTCGGAACGTCCCTGATCGGCGGCGACAAAATCATGGCGCGCATCACGCTGCAGGACAATCTCTACAAGCGAAAAATAAAATCCTACAAAGACAATCCCGCCATCGCCGGAAAAGACGAGGGCATGTTCGGCAAGCTCTGGGCAAAAATACAGCGCGGCGGCGATGACGAGCCGTCCATTCATATGGGAGAGCCTGTTAAGGACGGCCGCGATCTGGCCGCCGTCCTGCATCTGAACGATGCGCAGCCTTCGGCCATGCAGATAGGCCGCGCCGCAAAGGCGTTGGCCGCCAAAGCGGACAAGGATACCGCGACCATCACCATCATTCCCGCGCGTCAGGGCCTGCGCGGCAACAGCATCACTCTATCGAAACGCGATGTGCAGAATCTGGCGGAAGGAAACGCCAGCCCCGAAGAAGTCTGGCAGGATGCCTCCTTCTCGCAAAAATACGCATCTTCAGGCCGCGATAATATGTTCGAAAAACTGAAACTCTTTCCCGAACTCTCGATCAGTCCGCAAGAAGAAGAGACAACCCATCTTTACCGCGCATCGCTTGTCGCCGAAAAGACAAGCGAATGGAAATACGGATTTCTGTCCGGCGCGGGCCTGCGGCTTAATATCGCCGACAATCTGCACAGGCTTTCAAAATTCAAGAACATCAATCTGAAATCGGTGCGCGGCGACGCGGATTACTTCACAGCCAACCGCGTCAATGCCGAACGCGCCTATATCGGCTGGATGCACACCATATTGCCGGATATTCATTTCGCGGCAACGGCGGGTATCTTGGAGGAAATGTACGCGGGCTATGGCGGCGAGATCCTTTACCGCCCCTCTGCTTCTCCTTTTGCTATCGGACTTGAAGGATGGAATGCCTTTAAGCGCGACCCAACAGCGCCGCTTGCGCTCGGCCTCCGCGGCGACGATGCATCATGGACGGGGCACGGAACGCTCTATTACGACATCCCGAACACCGATCTGACAGCCTATCTCAAGGCCGGCCGTTTTCTCGGCGGCGATTGGGGCGCAAGCGGCGGGGCGGAAACGCAATTCGACAACGGCGTAAAAATCAAAGGCTACGTCACGGCCACAAATTCAGACGACAAGGATGTCTTTGGCGCAGACCGGAATGTGATTGCAGGATTGCAACTGGCCATTCCGCTGGGCGGTTTGAAATTCATTCCCGAAGGAAGCGCCGCCCGCATCAAGGCCGAACCCATGGGACGCGACGACGGGCAGATGCTGGATAAGCCGTTGTCGCTTTACGAGGCTACTGAACCAATGTCTTACCGCCGCCTTGGCCGAAACTGGCAGGCGGTTCAGAACTAGTGAACGGCTTGGCCTCCATAAAACGCTCTTCGGCCAGCTTGTCCGCGGCTTCGCCCGTACCCATATGCTTGTCTTTCGCATAAGACAAAACCTCGGCCACCGTATCGCCGATGCGCTCGACATGATGCACCATGCTCTCGCGGCTGATCTCCAGATCCAGCGGATTGTACCCGCTCTTTCTAAAATACTCGTATCCCACGCAGATCACGCCGCCGGAATTAAGCACATAATCAGGCACGTAAAGAATGTCGCGGTCCAGCAGCTGAATATCGTGATGCGCCTTCAAAAGTTGGTTGTTGGCTGCGCCCGCAACGATATGGGCTTTCAGTTTCGGAATGGTGTCATCGTTCAAAATGCCGCCCATGGCGCAAGGCGCAAACACTTCGGCCTCAATCTCGAAAATCTCGTCCGGTGAAACGATGTGACCGCCGCCAAGCGCTTCTCTCGCGTCTTTCAGCCGCGCCGCATCGACATCCGTCATGAAAATTTCCACGCCGTCCTGACGGAGCAGCTTGCACAGCTCCAATCCAACCGCGCCGATCCCCTGCACCGCAACCTTCAAACCCACAAGAGAGTCTCCGCCATAACGATGCTTTGCCGCCGCGCGAATGCCGCGATAAACGCCGAGCGCCGTCAGCGGCGATGGATTTCCGCCCAGTTCGCCAAAATCCTTGCCGACAAAATATTCCGGCGGCAGTCCCGTCACATGCTCCGTCTGCTTCGACATCACCAGCATATCATGCTCGGTAGTGCCGGAATCTTCGGCCGTCACATATTTGCCTTCGAAGGTTTCGACGGACTCGCCCATCTCTTCCATCATCTGATCGCTTTTATCTTTTCGGAAATCCCCAAGGATTACGGCCTTGCCGCCGCCCAGCGGCAAACCGGCCATGGCGTTTTTGTAGGTCATGCCGCGCGAAAGGCGCAAAACATCGGTCAGCGCTTCTTCTTCGGTCGCGTAAGGGCGCATGCGGCACCCGCCGAGCGCAGGACCAAGATTGCTATTGTGAACGGCGACAATCGCCAATGTTTCGGAATCCGGCCCCAGCAGGAAACGCCGCACGGTCTCATGGTGGTCATAGGAAGAATTCTGCCCCAGAACAGCTTTGTCCAAATCTTTGAAAATCATCTCACCACTCTTTTCTTATATAGCCACTCTTTGTTAGGGGTAAGGCGCACACAGATCAACCGTTTTTGCCGCGGTATTCTGGCCAGCATTAACTTTTGTTCAGTTCGTTCGGCGTATTTTTAATTTTTAGACGCCCTTCAATAGTTTGTTTTGCGGATTTTTTCATTTCAACGGCGCAATGTTGATCAGGATTCATACTTTCGTGGTGGTGTTTTGGCGAAACACAAAGCATTGACCATAATATGATTTTATTCCTATAATGTCAATTCTTGTAATTTATTGACATAACTTAAAAGCCTGATAAAACTATCGCTCATCAAGGAGTAATCTTATGCCGACCATGACACTAGAACTCGAAGCCACGCTCAAACGCGCCGAAGATTACGCGCGATCCCACAAACAAGAATATATTGTCACAGAAACTATTCTTTTGGCCCTGTTGGATGACAAGGATGCGGCGGGTGCTTTGAATGAATTTGATGTGGACATACAGCGCTTGAGGCAATCACTTGAATCCTATCATACCGAAAACCTGGAAGATATTCGCCTACCCCAAGAACCAGAAATACTTTTAGTCACAGCTGGAGCAGATAGAGCTATGCAAAGAGCGCGTCTTCAAGCACAAGCCTTCGGTATAGAAAATATTAGCGGAATAAATCTATTGGCCGCCATTTTGTCGGAACAACAAAGCTATGCCGCGTATTATCTGGCGCAACAACATTTCAGCCGCATTGATGCCGTTTCTTATGCCCGTGGCCACAGGCCAAAAGAAGAAGAGCGAAAGCGCGCACAAGAACAGAATGCAGAAAGCCTCCTGTCTCAATGGATTTACAATGCGTTTCCAAAAGATCCGCATTACACGCCCGGCATTGTAGAACCATTGTGCCGCGACAAAAGCCTGCAGGATGAGATCAAGGCTTTGGTACGCGCTCGTGTGGGACGCCCATTCAACACCCCTTAAAATTTTAGGATAAGAATGCACATAAAAAAACCGCCCCGTGAGGGGCGGCTATAGTCGTGGGTACCAGATCGGTTAAGCATAAAACTTGTGTTGGTGTGACTTTCCTTCGTCTCTTAGCCAAGGCAATGGTCCCCGCAGACCAAATTGTTATACCTTATAATTCAATTTTATGTAAAATTTTATAGATTGCGCAAATTTGCGGTACAAATCTTACATAACCAATTGTTTTTAAATGAAATTTATCAAAACAACAATTCGCCATCCCGAACGCGAAACGGAGGGATCTTTGCCCTATCCGTTCCGACGAAGATTCCTCGCATATGCTCGGAATGACGTTAAGAGAGAATAGAAAACAGTTCCGCAAGATCATCCGGCAGATCCGCCTCGAACTCCATTTCCTCCCCCGTCACAGGGTGGACGAAGTGGATTCCCGCGGCATGGAGGGCCTGACGAGGGAAGCCGAGAACGGCTTCTTTGACGTCATCCTCATACAACCCACGGTTGAGAAGCGAACGTTGCTCCTGCTCCGGCAGGCCATAAACATGATCACCCAATAGCGGATGCCCCAGATGCTGCATATGGACGCGGATTTGGTGCGTGCGCCCCGTCTCCAGCTGGCACGTCACCAGCGAGATGACGCCGTGCAGGACTTCCTCGCGCAGATAATGCGTGATCGCCTCGCGTCCCATGCGGTGGGAGCGGACGGACATCTTCACGCGGCTTTGCATGTGCCGGCCGATCGGCACATTGATCGTGCCCTTGATCGGCGTGATTTCCTTCCACACCAGCGCCTGATAAATGCGCGAGAGCGAACGATCCGACAATTGCGCCGCCAATCCGTTATGGGCGCGGTCGTTCTTGGCAACGACCATCAGGCCTGTCGTATCTTTATCCAAGCGGTGCACGATGCCCGGACGCTTGACGCCGCCGATGCCCGAAAGCGTGTCGCCGCAGTGATATAAAAGCGCGCTGACCAGCGTGCCGTTCTGGTTGCCGGCGCCCGGATGCACGACCATGCCTGCGGCTTTGTTGATAACCAGCATGTCATCGTCTTCATAAACAACATCGAGCGGAATGTTTTCCGGTTGCGGCAGGGCCTCGACCGCTTCGGGAATGGTCAGGCTGATAAGATCGCCAATAGAAACCTTGCGCGAAGCGTCATCGCAGATATTGCCGTTGAGCGCAACCTGCCCATCGACGATCAACGCCTTGAGGCGCGAGCGCGACACGCCGTCTCCGGCAAGATCGGATAGAACCTTGTCCAGCCGTCCGGCATCGGTCACGGTGAACTCCTGCGCCCCGCTGGCTTCGTCTTCGCTTTCGTCAAAATCGCTCATGGCGCGCGTTGTAGCACGGATGGCGGGAAAATGTCAGGGTAAAATAGGGCTGACCGAAGGCTTGGTTTTACAAGGGTCTTCATAGAGATCGAGCGGGCTGGCCGCCATCAGCCAGCCATCGAACGTATAATCCGGGGCCGCGCCCGCCTCATTGGTTTCCTGCTTTTCCCCGAAGCTGGTCTGGGTATATCCGACCAGAATGCGCTCCCCGCCCAAGCCGGACACCAGCCTGTGTGACGCCGCATTCTGCCCTTCGGTAAAGTCCTCGAGATGGTGGATTTGGCCTAGCGGCGAGAATGTAATGAGACGCGCATGGGAACGGCGCTGCGAATCCAGCGCGCCGCCGTTGACCAGAACGCTGGCGCGGCCGTCTTCATAAACCACCAGATCAGGCGCTTCATATGTATAGGCGCCGACGAAGAACCGCTGCCACAGAGGATTGCCGATGCTGTCGGTTTTCATGACCCACGCGCCAAGCCCCTTGCCCTGATAATCGAAAGGACGGGTCTTGCCGGTCAGGATAAATTCGCCTTCCTTGGTTTGGCCCGCCGCCTGTAGCGAGGCCGCAACGCCGCGCGGATATGTCCTCTGCCATTGGATCGCGCCGTTCTGGTCAACCTTCAAAAGCCATCCGCCGGATTTGTTGCCTTCCATCACGATCTGTCCCGTAACGGCATAATTGCCATCCAGCGTCGCCTGCACATTGTTGAACACGGTGCTCCGTCCCGTTTTGAACGTGCGCTTCCACACCTGTTTTCCGGCGCGGGAGATTTTATAAAGAATGCCGTACTGTTTTTCCTGATCTTTTGAATCGATAAACTGCGCGGCAATCACATAGCCCGAACCATCGCTCGCCTGCACGAAGGCTTTCGCATCGAGGTCGCCGCCCGCTTCGAACAGCGGCGCAGGCTTGCCTTTGACTTTGCCGTCATTGTCGTAGGAACCGATATAAATTCCTGCGCCTTGGCCGGAGACGTTCATATCGCCCAGCACGGTAAACCCGTCTTTGGTCTTGATGATGCGATGGATGGTTTGCAATTCCTTGGTATCGGTGCGCACTTCCCAGACGGGCTTCAACCGCTCGTCGTATTTGACCAGCAAAGGATGATAGATTTTATCCTCGGGATCTTTGGTGAACGCGCCGCCCGCGACGATTTCATCATTCTCCAGCGGCACAGCATCGGCAAACACATCCATTCCCCCTTCGGAATAGACGATGTCCCAGACATTGCCGGTCGAAAATTCCGGTTCTCGGATTTTGGTGATTTCAGAGAGCGACGTCACGCATTCCGCGCCGCTCGTCGTTTGCGTTCCCTGATCTTTCAGCGTGTCCGGCTGCGACAATTCTTCGGATGGCGGCGTCGGCGGATCGGCAGGATTGTTGGCGGGATTTTCCGCCTGCGCCTGCGTCGGGTCCGGCAAAGGCGGCGTAGCCGGCGCCTGTGCAGACGTGCCCGTTGTGCTTCCCGCCCCCTGCACAGCTGTGCCAGCGACCTGCGCGTACGAAGGCGCGGCCAGCAACACCAGCACGGAAGCAGTTATAAGAAATTTCAGGGCGTTCCCTTTCATGGGAACAAAGTGTAAAGTTCTTGCGGGCAAAAGTCACGCACCCATGCAAGAGGCTCCTGTTTGAAAATCCTGATCGTCACCGATGCCTGGCATCCGCAAGTCAACGGCGTGGTCCGGACTTATGAATATCTTGTCCAAGAACTCGTCGAGATGGGCTATGAAGTCCGCGTCATTGGACCATCCGATTTTCCGCGCTCTTATCCCATGCCGGGCTATAATGAAATCCGCCTCGTGTTGTTTCCCTACAACATGCTCCGCCGCAGCATCATGGAATATGAGCCCGATGTCCTGCACATCGCCACCGAAGGACCATTGGGGTTAGCCGCGCGGCGCTACGCCAAAAACTACGGCGTGGAATTCACCTCCTGCTACCACACGCATTTCCCCGATTACGCCGCCAAGCGCGCGGCAAAATATCTGCCGTTTCTGGAAGAACCTGTGCGCAGTGGCGGAATCGCTTTCGTCAAATGGTTTCATTCGATTTCATCGTGCGTTTTTGCAGCAACAAAAAGTCTTGAAGACACGCTACGGTCATGGGGTTTTATTTGCCCTATCAAACCCATGACACGCGGCATCGACCATACGGTCTTTCATGAAGGCGAAAAAAACCTATTTAACGACTTGCCCAAACCTGTCGCGCTTTATGTAGGCCGCGTTGCCATCGAAAAGAATCTGGAATCTTTTTTAGGCATGGACTGGCAAGGTAGCAAAGTCATCGTCGGCGACGGGCCGGACATGGACATGCTTTCGAAAAAATACCCCGCCGTCATTTTTGCCGGTGTAAAAAGAGGCAAGGAGCTAGCGGATCATTATCGTTCTGCCGATCTGTTCGTTTTTCCGTCTAAAACCGACACGTTCGGGATGGTATTGGTCGAAGCGATGGCCTGCGGCCTTCCCATCGCCGCCTATCCCGTGACAGGACCGATCGATATCGTGACCGACGATTTTCTGGGCGCGTTGGATGACGATTTGTCCATCGCGGCCAAAGCCGCCCTGCTCCGCGGCACAGCCTCCCGGCGGGCCGCGCATGCCCGCGCCCATTACAGCTGGCGCAAGGCCGCCCAGCAGTTTTTAGAAACAGATTAGGGCTTTTTGATCCCGCAAGAATCACGTACAATCGCACTGCACAAAACGGCTCACGAAAGGTTCCTCGCTTGCCGCCGCCCAAGGATAAAGCATCGGTTTTCTACCGGTCCATCTTCCTCTCCGATTTCCACATCGGCGCCAAGAATTTTTGCGCCCGCACCCTTGTCGATTTCCTGCAAAAAACAGAATGTCAGACGCTCTATCTCGTCGGCGATATCATCGATGGGTGGAAACTCAACAAGCGCTGGTACTGGACCGAAGACACAAGCCGCGTGCTCGACGAGCTTTTCCGCAAAGCCCATGAAGGCACAAAGATCATCTATATTACCGGCAACCATGACGAAGCCGTGCGCAGTCTTTCCATGATAAAGCGCCTGCGCTATGCGCGGCGCCTCAACATCCAGATCAAGAACCGCATCATTCACAAAACCGCAAGCGGTGAGGATTTTCTAGTGCTTCACGGCGACCAGTTCGACCGCGCGCTGGTGCGCGGCCCCCTGTCGCGCTGGAGCGACCGCATCTATGACTTCGTTGCCGAAAAAATCCACAAGCGCAAACCGCTGAACATTGAAATCGAAGGCAAGGTCAAGAGATTCTCGCTCGCCAAGTTCCTTTCCTATCACGGACAAATAGCACTCAATATCCTTAACAATTACGAATCCGTTCTGGTTCGCGAAGCACGGCGTAGCGATGTCGAAGGCATCATCTGCGGCCATACGCATATTCCGGCGCTCAAAAAAATCGGGCTTATTACCTATGCCAACTGCGGTTGCTGGCTCAAAAAATCAGGAACAGCCATTGCGGAATCCGCACAAGGAAAGCTGGAACTTCTTTCATGGGAAACAGAAGAGACATTGCCTCTCGACCTCCCCGCTCCTTCGTTGAAATACCGCCCGCTGACCCAGAGATTAATCGCCTCTATCCGGCGCACATGGCCCTCGCCGCATGATGCCAGCGCGCCGCAACAAGCCTTTGCGCCGAGCACCGAAATCTCCTATGCTTAGCGCATCATGAGCCCGCGCATTCCCCTGACCGGATTATTCCTGACAATCCTGATCTTTATCTGGTCGGCTATTGGTCCATTTGACCGTCAGACATGGTGGATGGAAATTGCGCCTATCCTTATTGCCTATCCATTGATGATTGCAACGCACCGCAAATTCCGCCTGACGGACCTGTTGTATATGCTTGTATTTGTCCATGCCGTAATCCTGATGGTCGGCGGGCATTATACTTACGCCCGCGTGCCGCTTTTCAATATGGATGACGGCGACCGCAACAACTACGACAAGATCGGCCATTTCGCGCAAGGATTCATTCCCGCCATCGCCATTCGGGAATTGCTGATCCGTACCTCGCCGCTCAAACCCGGTAAATGGCTGGCGGCGATTATCGTCTTTGCCTGCCTTGGCATCAGTGCACTGTATGAGCTTATTGAATTCGGCGCAGGCGCATCCTTGGGACAAGGCGCGGAAGAATTTCTCGGCACGCAAGGCGATGTCTGGGATACGCAAAAAGATATGATGTGGGCCGGCATCGGTGCAATCACAGCCGTCGCGCTACTGTCAAAACTTCATACCAAAGCGCTGGAAAAACTCTTAGGCCGTCCCGTTGCTGACAGCTGACTGCAACCCCACGAACGCAATGTTCGGATGCGTGATCAGGAACGTCGGAATCGGTTTGAGGTAGGATTCATAACGTCCTTTCGCCTCGAAATCCGTGCGGAAACGGCAATCGAAGAAATACTGCCCCAGCTTGGCCGGAATGCCGCCCGCGATGTAAATACCGCCCGTTGCCCCCAAAGTAACGGCCAGATTGCCCGCAACATTGCCGAGAAATCCCATCATTTTATCGAGCGCTTCTTCGCACACAGGGCAACTTTTGCTAATCGCGCATTCGCTGATTTGCTCTGCCGTGCGATCGGGCAATTCTTCATGGCCATCAAGACGGCGGATCGCGTTGTACAAATTGACGAGTCCTTTGCCAGAGCAAACGCGCTCGGCGGAAATATGATGATATTTGTAACGGAGCGTGCGGATCAAATCGAATTCGCGTTGCGTGCGCGCCGCCATCGTGACATGGCCGCCCTCACCAGCAACCGGATGATATTGTCCAGCGGCATAGACTAGACTTGCAACACCAAGACCTGTGCCCGGACCGATAACGCCGATCGCCCCCGTCGGATCGGCAATCTGGTCACCCCCGACCTGTCTTAGATCCGCTTTTTTCAAATGGGGAACGCCCAGTGCAATCGCTTTGAAATCATTCATCAGCGTGAACTGGTCAAGACCCAGAGAGTTTTGCGTTTCCTTGATCGAGAAATTCCACAGGTGGTTCGTCATTTCGAAATAATCGCCGGAGACAGGGCCCGCGATCGCAAAGGCCGCCTTTTTCGGCGCACCACCATTCAAGCCATCAAGATAGGCTTTTGCCGCATCGACGATGCTTGGATAATCCGCGCACTGCAGAGTTTTTTGTTCGTAAATTCCTTCGGCGTCCGCAAGTGCAAAGCGCGCATTGGTACCACCGATATCGGCAATCAGGCTTGACGTGGCCATCATGTCATACTCTCTCTTATTAGACGTCCGTTTTTCAATATGGCTCTAACCTCTTATGACCGCGCGATGAAAGCAAGAGGGATTTTATGCCCGTCCCCATCCGTCGCGCTGGACAACGAAGCCCGTGCTACCTACACTGCCCGCCAAACCCACGACATAGCATTCTGGAATAATTTATGTCAAATATTTTGATCGCCGAAGACGACGCTGCAACCTGCCGGTTTCTGGAAGGCGCGCTCAAGTCCGCCGGCCATACAGTGCGCGCCTGCGAAGACGGTTTGGAGGCATGGAACATCCTGCAAAAAAGCGGGGCGGCCTATGATCTTTTGCTCACCGATATCGTTATGCCGGGCATGGACGGCATCGAACTCTCAACGCGCGCGGCGGCGGTCTACCCCAAGCTCAAGATCGTCTTCATCACAGGCTATGCCGCCATGGCATTACAGGACGGCGGCGCACCTGCATCCACCAATGCCAAAGTAATCGCCAAGCCGTTCCATCTCGGGCGGCTGGTAAGCGAAGTCGAAGACATGCTGGCGGAAAAAAAGGGCGCCTGAAGCGCCCCTTTTTAAAAATTTCACTCCTACTGGCAAGAACAACTGTAGATAGCGTATTGGGAACCCAGCGGCACGGTACACGCGGTAATTTTCGTGCATTCATTGTCCGAACCTGTGTAGGTGCATTTATCACCGACCGACCATTTCACCTTACCGAAGCTCTGGAAGTCCTTTTTCTGGACGGTGCAGGTCATCGTCGCAGGCTTGCAATCCGTACCTTTGGTCGTAGATTGTATTTCAGACGTGCCGTCGCATTTTTTCAAAACCTGATCCGTGTAGGTCCCGGTATATCCGGAAGGACAAGTTTTCGTCTCCGGCACCACTGTCGGCTGGCAATCGCAACTATTCTCGGTCAATTCACAACTTGTTGTTGCCGGTTGCGTCTTATCGGACGGGCACACGGTTTTACACGTGTATATCTTTTTGCCGAGATTGTATCCCGTTCCACAAGCCTCTTCTTTGGTCTCCGTTTTATTGGAACAGGTGCACTCATCTTTGATGACCCAATCGCCCCAGACGGCACCATTAGCCGTGCAAACGGAATCGCGGTACTTCATTTTGCTTCCGCCGTATCCGGCAGGACATCCCATATTTTCTTCGTAATGTTCCGGCTTACAGGTACAGGTATTGCTCTCCAGCGTTCTCGTCGTTTGCGGAACATTGTTTACGCATATGGTGACTTCTTTGTATGTTTTCCATCCCGAAGCGTAGCCGGACGGGCATCCTTCGGTCGGGTATTTGGTGCTTTCAACGCATTTGCAGGCGCTGTTATCGACTGTTTCCGTCGTCGTGCCCGCAGGGCAGACGGTGGTCGTGGTGATCTTCGTCTGGCCGCTCATATTCGCGCCGCAAGATCCGCCCGTCGTAACCGAACCCGCCGTGCAATCACACACACCCGAAGACGATGTTTCGGTCCACTCGCCGCCCTTACAGGTATAGGTCTGAGTCCGGCTCGCGCCGCCCGTCAGCACTTTCGTGCTGTTGGGTTTTGCCTTGTCAGGTAGCATAACGGTCGTATCGCAAATCTGAACGGGAATTGTCGGGCAACTTTCCCCGCGGCACATAATGAGGCCGTTATTGTCAAACCCGTAAGGAAGGTCGCCTTCGGGACACCCTTGTACGCTGGGAGTCTTGCAAACGAATTTATTCCCGGAAATCTTTGTCGCCACTGTACCCGCAGGACATCTCAGCGCACGGGGATCATCTTCATCATCCGCACCGATAACCGCGGAAGGCATACAATCCTGTCCCGAACCCGAATTGCACAGCTCTTCACTACGCCCGTTTTGACGAGTTTTGACATTGGCGTTTATACCCCCGACAAGCAATGACAGGCTGTCGTCTTCATCGGCGATTTTTTCGTCCGTACCGACAATGACCTTCTTCTTGATGGACTCATGAAGATTGACGCTGTCCTTTGGTTTTCTTTGGCTGTCCTCACCATATTCCCACATAGGCTGTTTGCCGATGGCGGAAAAATCAGCAAAATCGTCAAAATGCGTATTGATTTCCGTGACGTCGCTCGGATCATCAACCACAACACTGGAATCCACCGTTACAGCTCTTTCTGTGCTCTGCAACGTATGGCGATAGCGGGCAGTTTTGTGTGCGCTTGTCGTATAGCAATTTTCATTGTCAAGCATCGGTCCATTGCAAGAGACGACCTCAAATCCTGAACGGTTGTAAGCGCCAATCTGGTCAGGTCCATGGCTGAACACATAAAACTGTGCCGATGCAGGCTCTTCTGTCAGGCTATGCGGATGCGGCTCGCTACCGTCGACGATGGAAATACCACCACGATTATTTCGGTACGACTTTTTGTCGGTCAAAATTTCAGTGACGGCGTAACTAAAACGTCCACCGTAAGCGTCATAGGCCTGCTCTTCACGCAATCCCAACGTTTTGAACGGCAACATCCCGCGTTCGACACGCGGTGTGAAAGGCGCACCATCGACTAAATAAGTCCGCTCGCTGATCTCATAGCAAATTCCATCTGTGCAGTTGCCGGGTGCCACCGTACTGCCGAAACACTCAACCTCAACCCCATAATCCTCTTCTCCGGGAACCGCGTCATAACGCGCGGGACACGGCAGACGTCCACGTATTTCTTTAAAGGATTGTAAAGCCGTGTTGAGAATGACCTGACTGACGCGCGTTTCATCGCGGCGGGAATTCTCAATGTAAAGACTGTATAACGGAATATAGGCGGCAATGAATATGCCCACCACCAGCATGACAATCGCAATTTCAACGAGGGTGTAGCCGCCCTCGTTTTTGGATAAATGGCTGTTTATTCGGGAAGGTCTGCACATACGATCGATCCATCAGTGTTGATGCCTGCGAGATACTGGTTCGTTCCGCAGGTTCCAGGCTTCACATTCATCTTCATGTCGGTGCACTTAACTTCATTCTTGGCAACGGATGTAACATACCCAGCCTTGCCAAGTTTGGAGCAGTCCATCTTCTCGTCTTCACCGGCAATGGCTTTCGTTTCCATACAGTTATTTCCCGAGGCATCACAGAACTTCTGGCCGCGGAAAGAATCCGCCTTGATATCACCGACCACATCAAGCTTGGTATCGCTGGCTGGCGTCGTCGTGCCAATTCCTACCGGCCCGGTATTTGTGTTGTGAATCGCGCCATCGCCATCTTCCGACAGCACCCATATATTCTTCATGCCGGTATCGGACGCAATAACCCTGTCATCGTAATATAAATTGCCGTCTACATCGGTGCGGTCCGCATCCAGAAACACAGCGTCGTTGTCACAGTTCTCGCTCTGGCGGCGTGCACTATCGCACGGCTTGCTTATGCCGCTTACGTTAAAAGCACCTTGACCATCGGAACCGAAAGAAATGATCGCGTAGCGTTTCCCTTTCTCTACCGTGTCAGACATAACGCCGGTAACCGGGTCTGTTTTCTTGATCTCCATACTGATCGAACCTTTACGGTCGTCTGTCTCCCCTTCGGCGAGCGCTGTGGCGAAATTCGCCGAGATCGCATAGGTCATGTTTTCTTTGTAACCATCAACACCTTTTGTGTAAGGGATACCCAAAGTGGCATAAGGAACGCCGCCGACATAAACCTTGCCGGGATCGCCCTGAGCGACGCAAGCGCCATCCTTGGCCGTGCAACCGCTACTTCCCAACCCCTCGAGGTCGGTACAAGCCTCTTTCCCATGATTTTCCTGTCCGAACGCAATTCCGCGATCGGAAGGACAGGGGTATCGGCCATTGTCGATCATAAATTCCGTCAAGGCGGATTCGACATCCATCATGGCAAGCGATGTATTGTTGAGTTTTTGTTGTTCGATGTAATCGCCGTAGCGGGCCAGAAGCGGCGCAGCGAGAAGACTGATGATAATCATGACAATGGCAAGCTCGATCAGCGAAAAGCCGGATTGGCTTGCCTTTCTACAATTGGAACAATACGCCGTGGTCGTTCTACTCATGTCATCCCGCATCATAATAGTCTGCCCCACTTACCATTTAACCATTGCGCCGGTTAATATTTCCTAAAATTTTATCAAATTTTGCAGGAATAATACAAACCGCCTGCAATCCAGATCGAATATGCTTAACCCCTTGACAGCACATAAAATTTTATGAAAATTCAAACAGAATTGTCGTGCCGAACGCACCTGAAAAAGATATACTAAAAAGACGTCACAGTCAGTTTCTTTTCGTTCCATCCTCCAAATCGGCTCGACCCGCAAAGGCATAAAAATGTTCAAAAAAAACCTTCTGGCCAGCGTTCTGATCTCTTCTATAGGACTTTGCGGCACATTTGCGCATGCCCAACCCGCGCAAAATGACCTCATGCCGCCTGTGACAACACAAGCAACCCTGCCGCCGGGCGCCGCCAGCCTCGATGGTGAAACGCATCCTTCTTTGAAAATGACCCCCGATAAATCGGAACTGGTTAGGCTGGACCGCGATGCTTCTTCCGTCGTTGTCGGAAATTCCGCGCAAATCACCGTTCTTCTGGACACGCCACGCCTTGCCGTTGTCATCCCCCGCGCCGCCGGCGCCACCTATTTTTCCGTACTGGACAAAGAGGGCAACATCATTATGCAAAGACATGTGATCGTCGCCAGCCCCAAGAAGAATTACGTGCGCGTCCGCCGTAGTTGCGCCAATGCTGCCGAAGGCTCGAATTGCCAAGCAACAAGTGTTTATTTTTGCCCTGATATGTGCCATGAAGTAGGTGCAGCGGCCGGACAGGAACAGGCCTCAGGCACACCCGCCGGCACCGCTGAGTAATTTAAACTCACTTACTTTACAGGGTCCGCCATCTCATGACGTCCGTTCTTCGGGGAATTTTTCTCGCATCCATTTCCGTTACCGTTCTGGCGCTTGGCGCTTGTAGCACAACTGGTGGAGATCCGAATTCATCCGACCCTGCCGCTTCCAGCCGCGTAAATTCTATCCTTGAACGTGCCGCACGCGAAGCACGCGCCTCGGGCAACAAAACCGAAGCCCTCGCCCTGCTGGATCAAATGTATCAACGCAATCCGGACGATGCCGCCGTGGCGACATCCTACGCGCAGGCTTTGCGCGACGATGAGCAATTGAACAGCGCGCGCCAGGTCGTCCAACCGTTTGCACAGGGCAAAAATCCGTATCCGGATGCCGTCGTAGAACTCTCTATGGTCCAACTTGCACTCGGCCAATACAAGGAAGCCGAATTGACCTCGCGCCGCGCCGTGGAACTCGACCCCAAGAGCGGCCGCGCCTATCTCGCGCTCGGCACCGCGCTTGACGCGCAAAACTACCATGAACAGGCCGAAGTCGCGTTCCGCAAAGGCATCGACCAATGGAAAGGCGATCCCGCTCCCATCATGAACAATCTGGCGCTGAATCTCGCTTCGCAGAACAAGCTGGATCAGGCCATCGACATGCTGCAAAAAGCGCAGGCCATCTCGCCGGGCCGCATGGAGCTGGAACGCAACCTGCGCATCATCACGACGCTGAAAGAAGGCGCGGATGATTTTCTTGTAAACAAGCAAAGAGCTGCCTTCACGCTCGCACCGAAACCAAACGCATCGACGGAAAAAACAACGACGACGACAACCGTAACGGAAAAGACCGTCACCAAGAAAACGGATGATGCAGCGAACAAGCAACTACCGCCGGTTGCAAAGGAAGTCACGATCAAAAAAGAGACAAAGCCGGAAAAAGTCGATTCTGCCGCCGCCAAAAAAACCAACGTTCGCGGCAGCACGCAGAGCTTCAACAAAAGCAACGACTAGTCAGTTAAAGGTCTTGCCGATCTCGATTCCGGCCGGCCCCAGAATGACGATAAACAGCGCCGGCAGGAAGAACACGATCATCGGCACGGTCAATTTAGGCGGCAGCGATGCCGCCTTTTGCTCGGCCTTGGCCATGCGGATATCGCGCAGCTCATCGGCCAGAACGCGAAGCGCCTGAGAAATGGATGTTCCGTATTGTTCGGCCTGAATCAGCGCCGTCGCAAAAGACTTCCCATAGCCGCCGACGCGCTTGCCGAATTCGCTCAGCGCATTGCGGCGGTCATTGAGCATCGCCATCTCGGCGCTCAGGATGCCAAGCTCTTCGGCCAGCGTCGGCGCGTATTCCGCAATCTCGCCCGCAACCTTGTCGACCGTCTGTTCAAGACCAATACCGCCCTGCACGCAAATCAGCATCATGTCGAGCGCATCCGGAAAATTGAGCGTCAGATCCTCGATCCGCTTCAGGGCGGCATTCTTGACCAAAATGCGCGGTAGATAAAAACCGGTGATAGCGGCCAAAAACAAAATCAGCATCTGCATAACCTCGGAAATCTCTTTTTCCGATTTTGACAATATCAGCATGCAAAACAGAACGAGGATGATCGGCAGAACTATCTGCGAAATTATATATTTCATCGGCGCGCGCGGGTCCCGGTTCCCGGCCTGCAACAGCAATACGCGAACCTTCTCTCCGTACTCGCCTGCCATGGACTGCATGCGGAAGAACGAGCTTAACGAATCCTTGGCCGAAAGATTTTTCGCGCCTTTTTTGTTCAGCTCTTCTTTCGTCTGCTCGAAAAGCGCCTTTCGTTTTTTCTCGATGACGTTCTTATAGCGCTCTTTACGCTCGCCGCGCTGAAGGAACGGGAAGACGAACGCGGCAAACGACAGCGCCGCCGCCACAGCGCTTCCGACAACGATCAAAAAATCCGTGGTGATATCGATCATTATTACACCTTAAAATTAATCATCTGTCGCATGCAGAAAATGCCGCAACACATCCACAATACCGCGCCGGCCAGCATTACCTTGCCTTTGGGTTCGTAGAACAGCACGCTGATGTAGTCGTAATTCAGGAAATACATGCCGGTAGCCACAAGAACAGGCAGAGCGCCGATAATCATCGCCGACGATTTGGCTTCGCTCGAAAGCGCCTGTACTTTGCGGCGAAGACGGAAACGCGCGCGGATTACCTTGGCAAGACCGTCCAGGATTTCGGAAAGGCTCGATCCCGTCTGCGCCTGAATGGCAACGGCGGTTGCAAACATGCGCACTTCGGGCAGGGGGATGCGGCGGCCGCATTCCTGCACGGCTTCGGGCAGCGGCACGCCGATTTTCTGCTGGTCGAAAATATGGCCCATCTCTTCGCCGATCGGACCCGTGAATTCACGAGCCACCATTTTAATCGCTTCGGAAACCGGCATACCGGCGCGTAGCAAGCGCGTCATAGCTTCGAGCGCATCCGGCAATTCGGATAAGAATTTTTTCTGGCGGCGAAGCGTCAGGCGTTTAAGAATAAACTTCGGCAAACCAAAGAAACCGATGATCGCTGTCATGGCCACCACAAATGGTCCTTTGCCTGAAAGATAAACCAACCCGGTCAAAACGACCGCAAGCAAAACCGAATAGAGCCAGAATTGTTTGACCGATATCGTCAGCCCTGCCTGTTTTAACTTAGTGGACAGGCTTTTTTTCTTTTCTTCCGAATCCGGATCTTTGTTTTCCTTCAGTTTCTTTGCCAAAGCCTCGCGGCGCATATCGACAGCATTGCCTTTGCGTCCACCATCTTCGCTTACGCCTCCGCGGATAACGCTCATCATGCGGCGCTTTTTGGCGCTTTTGGAATTTGCGACCATAAACGCAATCATGCCGGTCACGACCAGCACGAGAAGAAGCGAAACAACCGTAATCAGGATACTTTTATCCATAAGCCTCTTCCATCGCGTCCAAAACCAGCCTTTCAACATTAAACTGGCGCGCTTTGTCCCAGAATTTCGGACGCATGCCCGATGATTTCAATTCCGTGATCAGTTTGCCGTTTTCATCCTCGCCCAAAAATTCCAGCTTGAAAAGATCCTGCATGGTGACGACCTCGCCTTCCATGCCCGTAATCTCGGAAATATGCGTAACTTTGCGCGAACCATCGCGAAGACGCTGTACCTGAATGATGACATTGACGGCGGAGGCAATCTGCTCGCGCACCGCCGTGGTCGGCAAATTCAGCGATCCCATAGCGATCATATTTTCCATACGCGATATGGCTTCGCGTGGGTTGTTGGCGTGCACGGTGCCCATAGACCCGTCGTGGCCCGTGTTCATAGCCGACAAAAGATCGAACGCTTCGGGGCCGCGCACCTCGCCCACGATAATGCGCTCGGGGCGCATACGCAGACAGTTCTTAACCAGATCGCGCATGGTGATTTCGCCCACGCCTTCAAGGTTGGCGGGGCGCGTTTCAAGGCGCACGACATGCGGCTGCTGTAATTGCAGTTCGCAGGCATCTTCGCAGGTAATGATGCGCTCGCCAGCCTCGATATAGCGCGTCACGCAGTTCAGCATCGTGGTCTTTCCCGAACCGGTACCGCCGGAAATAAGACAGTTCACGCGGCAGCGGCCGATGGCCATGATAAGTTTCGCCGCAGAGGGCGTCATCGCACCGTATTCCAACAGCTTGTCGAGCGTCAGCTTATCCTTTTTGAATTTACGAATAGTCATACACGCGCCGTCAACAGCCAGCGGCGGGATAATGACGTTCACACGGCTTCCGTCGGGCAAACGCGCATCGCAGATCGGCGAGGCTTCATCGACGCGGCGGCCGATCGCGCCGACGATTCTCTGGCAGATCGTTGTCAAATGCTGATTATCGCGGAATTTGATTTTTGAGCGCTCGATCTTGCCGTTGACCTCGATATAGGTCGTGTCCGGCCCGTTGATCATGATATCGGCGATATCATCGCGCTCCAGCAATTCTTCGAGCGGCCCAAAGCCCAGCATGTCGTTCGTACATTCGCGGGCGATAGCGGAAAGCTCGGACGGCGTGACATCGAGATTGCGGAACCGCGCGATTTCCTCAACGGCGGAATTAACCTCCGTCTTCGCCTCTTCCGCCTTCATGCGGGCGAGCGCCTTCAGATCAATACCATCGCGAAGATCCAGCCAGATGCGGTTGCGCGCGCGTTGCAGGCGCAAAGAATCCATATTCTGCGCCATGCCCGCCTCTTCATGCACTTCCTCATGAAGTTCGAGCGCGTCTTCAGCCATGGATTTAACGGGTTTTTTCTCGGCAGGAATCTGTGCCGTAACAAGCGACGGCGCGATCTCTTTTTCCTCTTGCGGCGGCGCTACAGCCGGAATCTCTGTTTTCGGCGCATCAGGCACAGGCGCAGGCGCTACAGGGCGAAGGTCGCTCGTCGATCCGCTTGGTTTTTTTCCGAACATCGCGCCCTCCTTACCTTATTTTTTGGTTTTAAGTTTGTTGAGCAAAGAACCGACCAGTTTCGTCTTGTCCGCCTCTATGCTTGCGCCCGTGTCGCGCGCGACATATTTCTGGATCAACGGCAGAATTTTCAAAATGGAATCCTGTGCGCCCTTGTCTGCCGACAATTTGCGCCCTTCATGCTCCGCGCCGATATAGGATTTGGCATCGAACGCAATAACGGCCTGCGGTTCTATATCCAGCGCGGCTTTGATATCCGCTTTCACGATTTCCTTGCCCGGCGCGATGCCTGCCATATTCAACACAAGATCAATATTGTTGGCGTTACCGCCTTGAAGTTTTTTGATTTCCTGCATCAAGGAACGGGCCGCGCGCAAAGAAGCCAGCGTCGGTGTTGTTACAAGAATAATTTCATGCGCGCGCGTTAAAACGGCTTTTTTCAAAAGCGGACCCGCACCGGAAAGATCGGCCACGACAACGGGATAGCTCGCCATCACGGTGTTGAGCACGTCTTCGAATTGACCGATCTGCGGGGCGATATCGAGCATCGGCTCTGTCCCGCTTGCCAGAACGGTGAGCTTGTCATTGACGGAATAGAGCATACGACGAAGCGAGTCGTTATCCTTGGCCACTACAGCTTTGATAACTTCCGCCGTGCTGGCAACAGGCTCATAGCCCATGCCGACAGGAAGCGACGACCACGCGCCGGCAGCATCCAGAAGAAGCGTTTTTTGTCCAAGATTGTCCGAAGCACCCAGTGCCGCCGCTTGCGCCAGCGTCGATACGCCCACGCCGCCTTTGGCCCCGATCATGGCGATCAGACGGCTACCTGCCGCACCCAATTTTTCAATCAAAGTCTGCGCAATCACTTCGCTCAATGTTTCCTGCGGCACGGGGCGAACCAAATAATCGCTTACGCCCATGGCGGTCAGGCTACGGTATAAATTCACGTCGTTGACGGGTCCGATGACAACCGCGCTGCTGCCTTCTTCGCACCGTCCCGAAAGCTCGCCAAGGCGTTCGATAAATCCCGCACCCGTCGTATCGGTTTCAATCATGATGATTTCAGGCGACGGCGTGCTCCCGTAAAGCTGGATCGCCGTTTCCACATCGCCCTCGGTTACGCGTAGCTGCACACGGGCAAAACGCCAGTCGTCTTTGAGGGCGCGCGCGGCCTCGATCGTTTCCTTGTCTTTGAGGAAAAAATCAACCGTTGCCGAAGGCAAAAGTATGGAAGTCTCTATATGCACTGTTAGTCTACCCTCGTTAACGTCTACGCCGTCTTAGTTCTCAATATCCTCGCGCTGAATTCGCTGCAGATCGCCTTCTGCTTCCTCCGGCGAAATCGTTCTGTAATATTCAACGCTGTTGGCCGCGCGGCGTCCATCGCCCGGATCGGACGCGCTGTTGCCCAAGAGATCGGACGGACGGTAAATCTGGCGGGCCAGCATCGTATCGACGGAACAGCCGAATTTGTAATCGGCAATATCCTCGTGATTCGTCACTCGTGTTTCAATGCCCGCCATGGTGCCGCAATCTTGCGGGGCGGCCGCATGCAAAGAGTCATACGTTATAAGAAGCGTCGGCTCGCCGCCTTCTTGTTTAATCGTTTCGGCCTTAATCGAACGAACGCCGAGTTTGGAGAGTTTTTCCTTGAAACGCGCCAGATCATTGAACGCCTGCATCGCGCCATAGCCTTTAACATTAGGATCGTAAACCAGACCCAATTGAAGTGTATCCGCTCCGAAACGCGCATAATCATCGGCAATTTTCATCAAATATCCATCGCTGACGCTTTTGGCCGGAACCTGCTGCAGCGTGGTTTCGGGCAAGACCTGCGGCTTGTTTGTACTCATCATCGACGGCGTGTTTTGGCGGGCGCAGGCGCTCAAGGCGCACGCGGAAATCAGGACCATCATAAGGGCTGTGTGTTTTTTCATGCTCATCTCCTCATCAGTCCGTCATATACCCGAAACTACCCATGTCTTTGGTTACGGAATCAAGCCGGTTCGCCCCATAGGTTCGCTTCATATTGCTTTCGAAAACGCGCGACAGCGCGCTCTTTTGTTTTTCGGGCTGCGCCGCCTGCTCCGGCAAAGGCGTGCCGTTCATCATAGGCTTTTGCGAAAGACCCGTTGGCGGCGCCATAGCGACTTTCTTGCCGCTGTCTTCTTCTGGAAGTTTTTCCAGATCGGACATGCT
>QFQB01000018.1 GCA_003241475.1 Micavibrio aeruginosavorus | reverse complement strand
AATCCGGTTGGCGCAAATACACGTTTGGCCTGCGTTGCGGAATTTAGAGGTAATTGCACCCTCTACGGCTTTGTCCAGATTGGCCGATTCGCACACGATAAAGGGCGCGTTGCCGCCCAATTCGAGTGATATTTTTTGAACGTTTTCAGCGGCTTGCGCCATCAGTTTTTTGCCGACCCTCGTTGAGCCCGTGAAGGAAATTTTGCGCACGCGCTCGTCCGACGTCAGGGTTTTGCCTATATCCGAGGCGTTTTGCGAGGTTACAACGTTGAAAACACCTGCCGGAACACCGGCCTCATGCGCCAGACCCGCCAGCGCTAGAGCGCAAAGCGGCGTCGATTCGGCAGGTTTGAGCACAACCGTGCAGCCGGCGGCCAGCGCAGGACCGACTTTGCGGGTAATCATCGAAACAGGGAAATTCCAGGGCGTAATCGCCCCCACAACACCCACAGCATGACGACTCACGATTATACGTGTCCCCGCTTTAGATCCTTCCAGATAATCACCATTTAGACGACGGCCTTCTTCAGCACACCATTGGATCGTAGCGGCGGATGCCACAACCTCGCCCTTGGCTTCTTTAATGGGTTTGCCCTGTTCACACGTCATAAGAAGGGCTAAATCGTCGGCGTACGTCTCGATCAGTGTTGCCCAGCGGCTTAAAATTTTTGAACGCTCCAGCGGAAGAAACGTACACCAGCTGGAGAAGGCTACTTGTGCGGCCTTAATAGCCACATGTACGTCTTGCGCATCCATATCCGGTACGTCTGTTATAGTGGATAAATCGGCAGGGTTCGTCACCGTGAACGTCTTGTTCCCGTGTGATTGCACCCATTGACCGTCCACGAAGGCACGGCTCTTTACAAAGTTCGGGTTCGGCCCCATCGTCCCCTTCGTACTTTCTTGTGTGGCGATTTTCGTCGCTTTGCCAGCCATTAACCATATCCCGTAAAGGTTAAACTTTCGTGAGAATTTGCACGAATATCCCGCTTTAAAACGGGGCACCGCTTGATTGGTTCCGCGCGGCGATAAAAACATTGTTCGGAACGAAAGCAACGAACAGCGGTTTGCTAGGCACCTCTCAACACAAAGATCACTCAAAGGAGATACAAAATGGGTAGCGCATCCGATAAAGCAAAAGGCCTCGTCAACGAAGGCGTCGGCAAAGCCAAACAAGCCGCCGGCAAAATGACCGACAATCCGAAACTGCACGGCGAAGGCATTGCGCAAGAGCGCAAAGGCGAAGCCCAACAGTATGTCGGCAAAGCCAAGGACATCGTCAAAGACGCCGTCGACAAGATGTAAGAATTTTCGTGCAAGCGAAAATAAAACCCCGCCGTTTGGCGGGGTTTTTTCATGATCAGAAAGAAAGCCGTTTTGCCGTCTTCACCTGCGGCAGGTTCGAGACTTCCTTGAACAGCGTGTCCGACAAGGGCGCATCGAGCGAAAGCAGACATACGGCAGAATCGCCGCCGTCGGTGCGGCCCAGACGGAAGTCCGCAATGTTTTGCTTCGCATCGCCCAAAATAGTGCCGAGCGCGCCGATCAGACCGGGCTGGTCCTCATTGCGGATGAACAGCATGTCTTTGGACAGCGCCGCCTCGATCGGCACGCCTTCGATATCGACGATGCGCGGCTCGCGCCCCGTAAACAATGTGCCGGCGACCGTGCGCGTGCGCGTTTCGGAATGAATCGTCACCGTAATCAGCGATCTGAAATCCTTCTGGCTTCCGGACTTGGTTTCCGAGATCTGGATGCCTTTGCTTTCCGCAAACGGAATGGCGTTCACCATGTTCACGGAATCCGACACGGTTTTCAAAAGACTGGCCACCAGCGCGGCGTTGAGCGGCTTCACATTCAATTCCGAAACCGTACCTTCATAAGCGATATTAATGGATTTGATTCCGCTCTCGGTGATCTGCCCCGCAAAACTGCCAAGCTGTTCGGCGAGTTTCAGATAAGGCTTTAGCCGCGGCGCGTCTTCGGCGGAAATGGAGGGCGTGTTGAGCGCATTCACAACGGCGCCCGTCATCAGATAATCCGCGATTTGTTCGGCCACCTGAATGGCGACATTCACCTGCGCTTCATCCGTAGAGGCCCCGAGGTGCGGCGTGCAGATGACTTTGGGATGGCCGAGCAGCGGCGTGGTTTCTTTCGTTGCGGGCTCGGTATCGAATACATCGAGCGCCGCGCCTGCGACAGCACCGGAATCCAGCGCCTCTTTCAAATCCTGCTCGACGATCAAACCGCCGCGCGCGCAGTTGATGATGCGCACGCCCTTTTTCATCTTGGCAATCGAGTCTTTCGAAATGATGCCTTTGGTTTTGTCGTTCTTGGGCACATGCAAGGTGATGAAATCGGATTCGGCGAACAATTCATCGAGTTCGACCTTTTTAACGCCGAGTTCAACCGCTTTTTCATTCGAAAGGAAGGGATCGTAAGCCAACACGTTCATCTTCAGGCCGATGGCGCGGTCGGCGACGATGGAGCCGATATTGCCGCAGCCGATTAACCCTAGCGTTTTGCTATACAGCTCCACGCCCATGAATTTGTTTTTCTCCCACTTGCCCAGATGCGTGGATTCGGACGCTTGGGGAATATCGCGGGCGAGCGCGAACATCATCGCAATCGCATGTTCCGCCGTGGTGATGGAATTGCCAAACGGCGTGTTCATAACGATCACGCCTTTGGAGGTTGCTGCTTTGATATCGACATTGTCAACGCCGATACCCGCGCGGCCAACCACTTTCAGGTTTTTTGCAGCATCCAGAATTTCAGGGGTCACCGTGGTGCTTGATCGAATGGCAAGGCCATCGTAGTCGCCGATAATGGCGGCCAGTTCTTCGGGTTTCAAACCGGTTTTGACATCAACCTCGACACCTCTTGCTTTGAAGATGTCTTCGGCCAGCTTGTTCATTTTGTCGGAAATTAAGACTTTGGGCATGTTCTCTTTTAACTCCTATTTTGTCTTGTTAGGAAAACAGACGGCCACGGTAGCAGGTCGGATGACGCAAGGATAGAGGGAGGCTTCAATAGTTTGTTTTGCGGATTTTTTTCTGCACGCGGAAGGGGTTTTGAACAAAATCAACAAGCTGCAAAAAATGCTGACCAAGAAAAAGAGCTGGCACAAAACCCCCGATAAAGATGGCGGGGGTTGGGTGGGCTTGGTTCAAAATCATAAAGCCATTATAGGATTTTATTCATAATTTGTCCAATTTTTATTGAGAGTTTGCGTTGACATAATTTAAATTCAGTCCTAGCTTTGCGAAGCTCTCAAGGAAGAAAGGCTGGTTTGCCATGACCCATGCAATGATGGATGAAGAAGACTCCCGTTACCCGCTTCGCGAAGCCTTCTTCTTCGCCGCCATGTCGCTGGCCGGAACAAGTCTGCTCGCAACCTTTGGCAAATTCGGCGCGCAAATGGCGGGCTTGCCGGTTTCGACGGCGAACGGCCTCAGCGTACTTGCCTATGGCGCCACTGCTTTTAGCGGTCTGGCGATCGCGCATTTCAAAACAAAAACAGATGCTTCCATTGTCGGCACCCTTTCAGGCACCCTGCTCGGCGCGGCGGCAATGTCGTTCATTGTTGCCATGCCCTCTTCAGATGATATCCCGCTCAAACAGGAAAAAACCGTACCGGTTAGCGCTACAATGGACCGACAAACCATTATTACTTGCCCTGACGGTGCGCTTGATGTCTCTATCGAGCGCAATGCCCAAGGCAAAACACAGCGCGCGATCATCACCTGCCAGCCGTAATTATTTTTCGAAGTACATTAGAAGCCGCGCATGCGGCTTTTTTTTATTTTGCGGCAGGACCTACGCGTACAACGAACGGGAAATTTCCGCCCCTTCCCTCCTCTTACGCCTTAACTCACTGTATTTACTGACAGAAGTACATATTAGATAAAATCTATCTAAAATCCCACTGAAATTTTACCATTATCATTATGCAATGCAACATCCCTAGCCTTTGGATGTTTTTCGAGTTATCATTACAAAACAATACGTTATCCTGCCCTACACTGCCCCCTCTTCATACTCCTTTAAAGACTCTTTTGTTAAGATTTAGAATGGCTTTCTGCCCAAGACTATGTCGTCGTGCGTTTTTGCATACGACCGCGCTCGTCGCGGTCGTGACTCTCGGTGCACCACTTGCGCATGCAGAACCAAGCGGCGGAAGCGTAACGGCAGGCAACGCCAATATTTCTTCGAGCGGTACAACCACGACCATCAACCAATCGAGCAACCGCGCGATTATCCGTTGGGATAGTTTCGATGTCGGTGCGGGCGAGCATGTACGTTTCAATCAACCAAGCACATCGTCGATTACCGTCAACCGCATACGCGATACCAAAGCCTCGTCCATCAACGGGAAAATCAGCGCAAACGGCAACATCGTACTGATAAACCCGAATGGACTCGTATTTGGCTCTACAGCAACGGTCGATGTCGGCGGCCTTGTTGCAACCACATCCGACCTTGATGACGACAATGCGTTCATGGCGGGCGGCGCCGTAAAATTCACCAAACCCGGCAAGGCAGACGCGCGTATCATCAACAATGGCCAGATGACCGTACGCGAAGGCGGACTCGTCGGGCTTGTCGCGCCGCACGTGGAAAACCATGGCATCATCGAAGCGCGGCTTGGCAAAGTACAGCTGGCGTCGGGCGATATTCATACGATCGATTTCGCGGGCGACGGACTCATCAAGCTGGAAATCTCCGACGATGTGTACGCACAATCCGTCACCAACACGGGAACGATCACGGCGGACGGCGGCTCTATCCTTTTGACCGCCGCGCAAGCCCGTAGCATGGTCGACACGCTGGTGACCAACACAGGTACGCTTCGCGCCAACACGGTCACGCTGGCCAATGGAACAAAACGCACAGGCAGCATCGCGGTTTCGACCAAAGGCTTGCAGGGTTTGAATCTGTCCCTGCCCGAACCTGCACATACATTCGAAAATACCAAAGCCACCGTCTTCAACACCGGCACAATGACCGCCAACGGCACGATGATGGACGAGATCGGTGGCGATATCACCATTCTGGCCGACCTTATCAATCTGGGCGATGGAACGGTGGTGGAAGCCACAGGCGATTCCGGCGGTGGATCGATCCGCGTCGGCGGCGATTATCAGGGCGGCAACGGCATCCCGACTTCGGATATGATCTATGTCTCCGATCAGGCGATTCTGAATGCGGGCGCAAGACGGCGCGGCGACGGCGGACGCATCATTTTATGGTCGGACCAAAACACGCGCTTCTATGGATCGGCCGACGCAAGCGGCGGCCTTGAATCCGGCGACGGGGGACTTATCGAAGTCTCCAGCAAAGGCTTCCTCGATTTCAGCGGCGCAACAAATTTGGGTGGTGACAAAAACGGAACATTGCTGCTCGACCCGACCAATATCGTGATTTCGACAGGCTCGAATGCTGCGGTCACGGGAAGCTCGCCTTTCACCCCGAACGCCGACGATGCGGCATCCGTCTTGAATATCGCAACGCTTCAGGCAGCGCTGGCTTCGGGGAACGTTATTGTGCAGACGCGCGCAACGGGCGCGCAACTCGGCACCATCACACTGGACAACGCGCTAAGCTGGAGCAGCGGAAACACGCTGACCCTTGATGCGCACAACGCCATCATCCTGAACGCCGCGATTGCTGCGGGGTCGGGCTCGCTCACCATGATCGCTGGTGCGGATGTGACGTTCAACGCCAACATCACCGGAACAGGCACGATCACCATTCAGCAAGCCAGCGACGGGATATCGATGGGCATCAACGGCGGTGCGGGTGTGTTGAATTTAAGCACGGCCGATTTGACGCGCATCGTCGACGGCTGGGGCAACATTGTTCTAGGACGTTCGACTTCTACAGCCGCCGTGACCGTAGCCGCACGCACATGGACGGATAATGTAACGTTTTTGGCAGGCACAGGCGGCGTCAACATCACCGGATCGCAAACGATGGGCGCGAACAGCCTGACCGTCACCACAGCCAACGGTGCCGTTGCGATTGCAGGCGTGACAGGGACGGGCAACATTACAGTTAGTTCCGGCGGCGCGAATATTTCCGTCGGTAGCGCAATCTCCACAACAGGCACTGTGAGCCTTACCTCTGGAGGCGGAACGATTTCCAACAGCGCAACAATCGGATCCGGCGCGCTGACCATGACATCGGGCGGCGGGGCGATTACGATCGGCGCTGCAATCACAGCAGGCGGCGCGACCAACATCAATTCCGGCGCGGGCGCGATGAACATCAACGCGGCGCTATCGTCAGGAACAAACGCCCTGACGCTCGGTAGCGCGGGATCGAATATTACAAGCAATGCATCGGGCGCAATTACGGGCGGCGTTACCAACATCACAACATCCGGCGGAGATTTTGTAACTGGATCAACCCTGACCACGTCCGGCACGACAACAATCAATACAGGCGCTGGCCTTATTACTTTGGGTGGCGCAACAAATAGCGCAACCAATGCGCTAAGCCTGACCACAACAGCACGTAATATCACGACGGCTGGTATTACATCGGGGGCGCTTACAATCAACTCCAACGACGGTAATATTTCAACCGGAACAATTACCGCCAGCGGTACCGTCAGCCTGACATCTGGTTTGGGTAGCATCAATGTCGGCACGATCGCCGCAAGTACAAACGCTGTCAGCCTAACGGCAAGCAACAATACTATAACCACAACAGCGATCACGTCGGGCGCCTTGACCGTAGGATCAGGCGGCGGCGTCATCACCTTCAATGGTGCCATAGCCGCCAGCGGTACGACCGGAATCACATCGGGCGGCGCGGCGGTCAATGTCAACGCGGCGCTGGGATCGGGTACAGGCGCCATGACGATCACCACAAGCGGCGGAACCTTTACAAAAGCCAACACCGGCGCACTGACATCCGCCGCACTTACCATCACAACTACAAACGGTAATATCAGCATCGGCACCGGCGGCGTGACGACAACCGGCACCATTACATGGAACAGCGGGACAGGATCGATTGGTGTAAACAGCGCAATCAATTCCGGCACAAGCGCTTTCAGCGCTACCGCGACAGGCAATACAATAACCTTGACCACAGTCACATCGGGCGCCATCACACTAAATTCTGGCGGAGCAAATATTTCGACAGGCGCTATTACAGCCAGCGGCATTGGAAGTATCAACGCAGGTGCCGCCACGATCAATATCGGCGCCATAAGCACAGGTACAAATGCGTTAACACTGACAACCGTTGGCTTCGGTATTACAACATCGACGATCACGTCGGGCGCCTTGACCGTGGGATCAGGCGGCGGCGTCATCACCTTCAACGGCGCCGTCGCCGCAAGCGGTACGACCGGAATCACGTCGGGTGGCGCGGCAGTCAATGCCAACGCGGCGCTGGGATCGGGCACCGGCGCCATGACGATCACCACAAGCGGCGGAACCTTTACAAAGGCCAACACAGGCGCGCTGACATCAGCCGCCCTCAATATCACAACCGCCAACGGCAATATCAGCATCGGCACAGGCGGCGTAACGGCGACAGGCATTATTACCCTGAACAGCGGCACGGGATCGGTCGCCGTCGGCAGTACGATGTCATCAGGATCGAATGCCCTGAACGTCACGACATCCAACAATACGATCAACCTCGCCACCGTTACAAGCGGCGGTGCGACGATAGGTTCTGGCGGAGGTGCCATAACACTGGGCGCAATGACAAGTGGGGCAACGTCTATAACGACGGCTGGCGGCCTGTTCACATTAAACGGAAATTCAACGTTCAGCGGGAACCTCAGCATTTCCACCGGCGCTGGTAATGTCGTTCTGAACAATTCCATTACAACCACAACCGCAACAACAACGATCACAACCACCGGCGGGTCAATCAACAAGGTCGCCGCCATCAATACGACAAGCGGCGCGATCAGCTTAACCTCGGGCGGCGGGGCGATCACTATCGGCACTGGAGGTATCACCGCAAGCTCTGGCGCAACAATCAATTTAAGCAGTGGTACAGGTGTCATTGCTGTCAATACCGTAATGAACAGCGGTACAGGGTCAATGAACATCACAACCGATGCCGACCTTGGCCTTAACATTGCAAACGCATTGACAGGTAGCGGAAACCTAACAATATCACAGGCAACCGCCGGAAAATCCATCGCGATCGGCGCGGGAACCGCAGACGTCATGATTACCGCAACCGAACAAGGACGGATCGTCAACGGCTGGGGCAACATTATCATAGGACGTACCGATGGTAGCGCCGCGATGGCTGTCGATTCCTTCACATGGCAGGACAGTTTGACGCTTCGCACCGGAAGCGGCGTTATCACCTTGGCAGCGCAAACATTCGGCAACAATAGCTTCACCATCTCTACGGACGCGGACATCGCCTTCACAGGCGTCATATCGGGCGGTACAGGCAACTTCATTATTCAGCCCAGTACTGCATCCACCACGATCGGGGTCGGGACAGGACAGACAGGCACTATTGCGATCAGCGATACAGAAATTGGTTATCTCACCAGCAACTGGAGCAACGTGTATTTCGGGAACACGTCACAAACCGGGGCAATTAACGTCGGAACAGCGACGTGGAGCGATCCTATAAACTTCCGCACCGGCACAGGTCTGATCACCATCAACGGCAACCAGACGATGGGCGGAAACAGCATTTCCATCACTTCAAACACCGATATGGTTTTCAACGCCAATATTACCGGCACAGGCACCACAACGATTGCCGCCGTGTCGGGTAGCACCACAACAATGGGTGTCGGCGACGGCATGTCGGGCACCATCTATCTTACCAGCACAGAATTGGCAAAGTTGCAGACAACATCTCTTGCTTTCGGGAATACTGGCATGAACGGCGCCATCAACGTAGGCGCCTATAGCGGAACTTCGAACATCAGCTACATTAGCGCCGCAGGTGTTATATATATCAATGGGGCGCAAACGTTATCCGCTAGCCGAAGCCTAACAATAACAACGAACGCTAATCTCGTGATCGGCGCCAATATTAGCGGAACGAGCGGCGGCACATTCACCTTGAACACCAGTAGCAATAGCGCAACAATAGGTGTCGGTGACTCCCAGAGCGGTGCCGTCAATCTGACTGACACGGAGCTTGCCTTCATTCAAGATGGTTGGGGCAATATTATTTTTGGCTCTACCAACCAAACGGGCACCATGAATATCGGCGCCTACACGTGGACAGATAACGTTCAATTCCGTGCAAACACAGCAACGTTAAACATTAATGGCGACCAGAATCTTGGCGCAAACAACTTAATCATCATGAGCAATACCACGCCGAACCTAAATGGCGACTTGATTGGTACGGGAACTCTCACGTTACGCTCATCCTCCAATGGAACCAGCATGGGGATAGGCAATGGTCAGGCTGGTACCGTTAAATATGACGACACGATGCTCACCCGCGTTAGTAGCACGTGGGGAACAATCGTTTTTGGACACACCGGTTTGACAGCAGCATTAGGCATAAATATCGGTGCGGAAAACTGGGCATCCAACATTACCTTTACAAGCGATACTGGCCCAATCAATATCAATGGTGCACAAACACTGGCGGCAGGCAAAAACCTGACTTTCAGCACCAACGGTGACCCAACGATCAGCGCAGGATTGTCAGGCACGGGTATTTTGACATTCCAGACAGCAAGCACGGGCACAGGTAATACGATCGGCATCGGCGACGGTCAGGCCGGGACATTACAACTTTCGAACAATGACCTTGGCAATGTACTCAACGGTTGGAGTCAGATTGCTTTTGGTAGCACTGGCATGACGGATTCCATGAATATCGGTGCCTACACATGGCAATATGACACAATATTCCGTACCGGATCGGGCGTCATTACGGTTGCCGGAGAACAGATCACCGAACGCAACATGACATTCGAAAGCGCCTCCAATATCGTGATCGGCGCCAATCTGACAGGAAGCGGGATTTTAACATTCCGTGGTTCCGCGACCAATACTAGCGTTGGTGTGGCAGGTGGTACGGGAACCATGAATATCAGTGCTGCTGAACTCGCATATATCACCGACGGCTGGAGCAAGCTGGTTTTCGGACGAAGCGACAGCACGACGACACTCAACATCAACGCTTACGCAAGCTGGGCCGACAATGTGCAGTTCATCAACGGTACCGGTATCCTCACACTAGCCGCAGGATCGCATAATTTTGGCGCCAACAACCTCACAATTTCAGCAAACTCGAATGTCGCGCTGACCGGTACGATTGCCGGAACGGGAAATCTGGTTGTCGAAGGAAGCGTAGCAACCACCACAATCGGTCTTGCAGGCGGCGCTGGAACGCTGGCCCTGACCGCAGCAGAACTGAACAACATAACAGATGGCTGGGCGTCGCTGATGTTCGGTAGCATCACGGGTACAGGCGTCATCACAACCGGTGCCTACACCTGGAAAGACAATCTGACCGTCATTAGCAATGGAAACGTCACGGTTAGTGGTCTCCAAACAGCAACAGCAGGAACAAGCCTGACTTATGTCACACTCGCAGGCATCTTTACGAATTCAACAGGTAGCGCCACACCAATCACAGCGGGCACAGGGGCTCGCTATTTAATTTATTCGGTTAAAGCCTCTTCGGATAGTTACGGATCGTTTGTTCCACCTGCTCCTGCCTTGACACAAAAAAGTTATTTCAATTACGCGCCGGGCTCCGTGGTCGAAACCGGGAACCGTATTCTTTACAGCGACGGCGCAGCAAAAATTCTTTATCTGCAAATCGACAATAAGACCAAGGTATACGGCGATACCTTGCCGACCTATACTTACACGTATCTGGGAGGACTGCAGGGCGGCGACACGATCAACGCAGCCCTGACCGCTTACACTTTGACCGCGCTCGGCGCGAGTGCCACGGACGATGCAGGCACCAGCCGCGCGATTACCGGCAACTTTACAACGGCGCTGGGCTATTCGGTGCAGGTTACAGACGGGCTTCTGACCGTCACCAAAGCACCAATTCTGGTGACAACCGGAAATGTTACACAGGCTTACGGCGATACTTACGCGGGGACAGGCATCAATTATATCGGTCTGCGTAACGGGGAAACGTCTGCCGTAATTGACACACTGGCGACCGCCACATCCGGTACAAACAACCTGACAAGCGTCGGAACTTACACGATTACGGTTTCGGGTGCCGCGGACAATAATTACACCTTCAACTATGCGCCCGGTACGCTGACCATCAATCCGGCGGTCATATATGTCACCACGCAGAACGCCACCCGTGAATATGGCCTAGCCAACCCTGCCTTGAGTTACGTTTACAGCGGCTTTAAAAATGGTCAGGACCAGACCGTCTTTACGTCACAAGCCACAGCCGCTACGATTGCAGTCATAGGATCAAACGCCGGAGACTATGCAATTACAGCATCGGGAGCCGCTGCAACAAATTATACCTTTAATTATGTGGATACAGGCGTTCTAAGCGTTACCAAAGCGACACTAACCGCCACAACCCAGAACGCCACCCGCCAATACGGCGACGCAGACCCGACGCTCTCGGTCGTCTATACCGGTTTTAGAAACGGCGATACGGCATCTGTGGTGACAACAGCGGCCACCATGGGGTCCACCGCCACTGCAACTTCAAATGCCGGTGGGGTTTATTACGTAACCGCCAGCGCCGCCGATTCCACCAATTATATCTTCAACTACGTCAACAGCGGCGTTTTGACAATTACCAAGGCAACACTGACCGCAACGACGCAAAATATCAACCGCGAGTACGGTCTGGCCAACACCGGCTTGTCAGTCGTCTATACCGGATTTAAGAACGGCGAAGATGATACGGTCATCGATACGCTCGCCAACGTGACCAGCGCGGCCACAACAACATCTAACGCAGGTACGACCTTTGCTGTTACAGCAAGCGGCGCGTCCGACAACAACTACAGCTTTACCTATGCCAACACAGGCGTCCTGACCGTTACCAAAGCAATGTTGACAGCCACCACACAAGACGCCACCCGCGAATATGGCGTTGCCAACCCGACCTTCAGCGTTGTCTATACAGGATTTAGAAATGGACAAACGCAAAGCGTCATAGGCACGCTTGCAACCGCTTCAACCACAGCCACCGCTGTATCGGGCGTGAATACATATGCGATCACGGCCAGCGGCGCCGTCGCAACGAACTATGATTTCACCTACGCGAACACAGGCGTTCTGACTGTTACCAAGGCGACATTGACGGCCACCACCCAAAACGCCACCCGCGTCTACGGCGATGCCGATCCGACATTTTCTGTGGTCTACACAGGCTTTAAAAACGGCGAGGATACGAGCGTTATCAGCACACTCGCCAACATCACCAGCGCGGCCGGCGTGGCCTCTGACGTTGGAAGCTATACGATATCATCTTCGGGTGCAGACGCCGCAAACTACCAGTTCAACTACGTCAACAGCGGAAATCTTTCGATTACCAAGGCAACACTGACCGCGACTACACAGAACTTCAGCCGCGAATATGGCGCGGCCAACACAGGCGTATCCGTTGTTTACACAGGCTTCCGCAATAGCGACGACGACACTGTCATTAATACACTCGCCAATGTGACCAGTACCGCCACAACAACATCGAACGCAGGCACGACCTATGCGGTTACGGCGAGCGGCGCGTCCGACAACAACTATAACTTTACCTACGTCAACACAGGCGTCCTGACCGTTACCAAGGCGATGTTGACGGCGACAACGCAGAACGCGACCCGCCAGTACGGTTTGGCCAATCCAACACTTTCGGTCGTCTACACCGGGTTCAAAAACGGCCAAACCCAGAGCGTGATTGGTACACTCGCAACAGCGACGACCTCGGCGGACATCACGTCAGACGTCGGCACATACGGAATCTCATCCTCCGGCGCAGTTGCCACCAACTACGACTTTACCTATGTCGATAGCGGTATCCTTAGCATCACGAAAGCCACGCTGACAGCCACAACGCAGGACGCAACCCGCGAGTACGGACTAGCCAACCCAACGCTTTCTGTCATCTACACAGGATTCAGAAACGGCGATGACGACAGCGATATCGACACGCTGGCAACAGCCACAACCAGCGCGGACCTTTTATCCAACGTCGGAAGCTACGCGATCACATCCTCCGGCGCATTCGACAACAACTACCAGTTCTCTTACGCCAACACGGGCAATCTGAGTGTGACCAAAGCCACGCTGACAGCCACAACGCAGGACGCAACGCGTGAGTATGGATCGGCCAACCCGACCTTTTCTGTGGTCTACACCGGATTCCGCAATGGCGAAGATGACACCGTCATCAATACTCTGGCCTCAACAACAAGTGGTACAAATCTAACCTCTAATGTGGGGACATACACCATTAGCGCCAGCGGCGCGTCCGACAACAACTACCAGTTCTCTTACGCGAATACTGGCCAACTCGAGATCACCAAAGCGATGTTGACCGCGACGACGCAGAACGCGACCCGCCAGTACGGTCTGGCCAATCCGACATTCTCCGTGGTCTACACAGGCTTTAAAAACGGCCAGACCCAGAGTGTGATCGACACACTGGCCACGGCCGCAACCACGGCCGACATCACGTCAGACGTTGGTACATATGGAATCTCGGCCAGCGGTGCTCTCGACAATAACTACGACTTCACTTATGTGGACACTGGAATTCTTTCGATCACCAAAGCCACTTTGACCGCCACGACCCAGAATGCAACCCGCGAGTACGGACTAGCCAACCCAACGCTTTCGGTCGTCTACACAGGCTTCCGCAACGGCGACGACGACAGCGATATCGACACACTGGCCACACCTATAACCAGCGCGGACCTGTTATCCAATGTCGGTAGCTACGCGATCACATCCTCGGGTGCAGACGACAACAATTATCAGTTCGTTTATGCGAATACGGGGAATCTGAGCGTGACCAAGGCTACATTGACCGCGACGACGCAGAACGCAACCCGCGAGTATGGCCTCGCAAACACGGGCCTACTCAGCGTTGTTTATACCGGCTTTAGGAACGGCGACGACGAGACTGTTATCAACACCCTTGTGAATGTCGCAAGCGTAGCGGTGGGAGCGAACGTAGGTACTTACGCCGTCAATGCCAGCGGCGGTTCGGACAATAATTACCAGTTCGCATATGCCAATTCGGGACAATTGGTTATCACGAAAGCCACGCTGAATGTTGCGGCAAACAACCAACAACGCGAGACGGATGAACCGAACCCCATACTAACGGCGACTTATTCCGGATTCCGCGCTGGTGACAACGTAAGCGATATTGATACGCTGGCCACCATCACCACCACGGCAATGGCGAACTCGCCGATCGGAACATATTCCATCACGGCAAACGGCGCATCGGATAACAATTATCTATTCACCTACACACCTGGCACATTTACCATTGTTGTCGATGCCGAAGCACCGCCACCGCCGCCGCCACCGCCGCCTGTAACGCAAATACCTTCAACTGCAGACCGCGCTTTGACCGAACCCCTGCCGGTTTATCTGGGTGGAACGAACCCATGGTTCTGGGACGAGCCTGAATATTTGAGCAAGCCGACCGTTGTTTTCATGGATGAAAATACACTTTTCAGCGAACAGGCCGACGATTACTTGATTGCCATTTCAGAGCAGTTGCGCCGTAAATACCACGGCAAAGGACACACCGCGCACTAAAAAAAAGGCCGCTTTAAGCGGCCTTTTTTTGTTCTTCGGATTTCGTAGCTTCATAGGCCCAATCAATCCACGGCATCAGAATCTCTAGATCCGCCGCCTCGACCGTCGCACCGCCCCAGATGCGAAGACCGGCAGGCGCATCGCGGTAAGAAGCAATATCATAAGCAACAGATTCCTTGTCCAAAGGCTTCACCATGGATTTGATAAAGGCCTGACGCTCCTCATCGCCCATTGCGGTAAACCATGGGTCGATAATTTTCAGCGTGATGGATGTACGCGATCTGACCGCATTGTCATCGCACAGGAATTCCCAGATCGGGGATTTATCGACCCATTTGGCAACCGCCGCGATATTGGCTTCGCAACGCTTGATGGTCGCCTTTACCCCGCCGATCGATTCCACCCATTTCAACGCATCGAGGCAGTCTTCGACCGCCATCATGGACGGCGTGTTGATCGTCTCGCCCTTGAAGATACCATCCGCAAATTTACCGCCCTTGGTCATACGGAAGATTTTAGGAAGCGGACGCGGCGCTTTGAAGGATTCCAGACGCTCGACAGCACGCGGAGACAGAACCAGCATACCGTGCGCGCCTTCGCCGCCCAGAACTTTCTGCCAGCTCCATGTGGTTACATCCAGCTTGTCCCACGGCATGTCGTATGCAAACACGGCAGAGGTCGCATCGCAAAAGGTCAGACCTTTTCTGTCGGCGGCAATCCAGTCATGATTGTCCGGCGCACGCACACCTGATGTCGTGCCGTTCCATGTGAAAACGATATCGTTTTCTTTCGTGTTCACCTTCGCAAGATCGGGAATGAAGCCATAGTCGGCTTTGTGCACTGTCACATTTTCCAGCTTCAGTTGGTCCGTGACATCTTTCGTCCAGTCCAGACCGAAGGATTCCCAGTAAATCATATCGACGGGACGCGCGCCGAGCATCGACCACATCGCCATCTCGATTGCCCCGGTATCGGAGGCTGGTACAATCGCAACCTTGTAATCGGCGGGAATGCCGAGTAGTGCGCGGTGGCGGTCGCAGACTTCGTTCAGCTTCGCCTTACCCGTTGCGGCGCGGTGGGAACGGCCCAAAAAAGCATCAGAGAGATTTTCAAAGCTCCAGCCCGGGCGCTTGGCGCACGGCCCGCTCGAAAAACAGGGATTTTTGGGTTTGCTGGTCGGCTTGGTCATGGTTAGATACCCTCTTATATATAAGTGACGATCCCCTGTTTCTAGCACTCTGCCGCGCCAAGGAAAAGACCGCAAAATGACCCATATACTGACCCTCGTCGCCTCTGACACCCCGCTTTCGATCGCGCATCTGGAAATTCTGGAAAAATTCGTCGAAGAAAAGGGACTGGGCCTGAACGGCAAGCCTGTCTGGCTGGACCCGCACAAGGCCGCAGACTTGCCCGTGCAAAACCCCATGACCATGGAACAAATGGCCCAAGCGCGCGCGCGTTTCGCCGCCGATCAAATCGACCTGTTGTGCATGTCCGCGCAAGGCCGCGCCAAAAAACTCCTGCTCGCCGATATGGATTCCACCATCGTCACCACCGAAACGCTCGATGAGCTTGCCGCCAAAGCGGGCATCAAGGACCAAATCGCCGCGATTACTGCGCGCGCCATGAACGGCGAACTCGATTTTCATGCGGCGCTCAAAGAACGCGTGGGATTGCTCAAAGACCTGCCGGTGACCGCGCTTCATGAAACGCTTGATGAAACCGAGCTTTGCGAAGGCGCAGATGTCATGGTGCATCACATGAAGGATCGCGGCGCAACCTGTGTGCTCGTCTCCGGCGGCTTCACTTTCTTTACGGGCGCCATCGCCGAGCAGGCTGGATTCCATCACCATCACGGCAACGAATTGGATCATGACGGCACCGTTCTGGTCGGCACCGTCGGGCCGAATATTCTGGACAAAGAAGCCAAGCTGGCGTTCCTCAACCGTTATACGCAAGAACTGGGGCTAGATTTGGCCGACACGCTGGCTATTGGCGACGGCGCCAACGACCTGCCCATGCTGACCGCGGCAGGCCTTGGCATCGGCTACCGGCCAAAGCCTCTTCTCGAGCAAAGCCTGCTCAATATCCTGAAATATGCGGATTTGCGCGGGGTTTTGTATGCGCAGGGGTACAAAGACCTTTAAGCGTTTGCTGATTATTAACGATTTGGGGTACAATATACGTCTGGAATAAACCCTTTTCCGATCAATCAGATGGCCGAAAAAAAGAAATACAATTTCAAGGTTCCGCAGGACGAACTCGAAGACCTTCTGCACCAGTATTGCCGCAACTACACGGCGCTGGCAAAAGAAGGCCGGTTCGACCCCATCATCGGCCGCGATGTCGAAATCGACAACGTGATGCTGATCCTTTTGCAAAGAAACCGCAAAAACGCCTGTCTTCTCGCCCCTGCCGGGGTCGGTAAAACGGCCCTTGTCGTCGGTCTTGCGCAAGCCGTCGTCGCCGAACGCGTGCCGGAATATCTGAAAGGGGCGCAAGTGCTCGAACTCGATATGCCGGCCATGGCGGCGGGAACGGATTCCCCGGCTGAATTTCAGGCGCGATTCATTCCGATTTGCCGCGGGATTGCCGAACGGTATCACCATCCCGAATTCCCGCGCTATGTTTTGTTCATCGACGAAATCCACACCATCATGCCGACCGTGACGGGCTCGGCCTATGCCGGTTTGTCCGAAGTCATGAAGCCCTATCTAACCGTAGGCGATTTGCACGTTATCGGCGCAACCACCATCGATGAATTCCGCGAATATGTCGCCGTGGACCCCGCGCTCGACCGCCGTTTCCAAAAAGTGCATTTGAAAATGCCGAACGCCGAAGAAACGGTTCAAATTCTCAAAGGCGTGCGCCCGAACTATGAGCGCCACCACAAACTCACCATTCCGGATGAATGCATCGCCGAGGTCGTCAAACTGACGGACGAGCATATGCGCAAAAGAACCCAGCCCGACAAATCCATCATCACGATGGATGCAGCCTGCGCATGGCACAACATGTTCCGCGGCGATGTCCGCGTTCTTTCCATGGAAGCCATTCACATGATGGTTGCCAAGGAAACGGGTTTGAATCCGAACGCATTGTCCGATACGCGCTACGACCGCAAGGAAACGTTCGACCCAACCAAGATGACGGTTCAGACGGGCGCGAAAGACTTTTCCGATACGCAAGGAAAGCAGCGCTATACCGGCGAAAAATCGTCGGAAGAAGCGGCGGAATAATTCCCGATTATCTCAAGGCATGCGCAAGTTCCAGCGTCGTCTGGAACGAATGGTCTATGTGCGCGGCATGGTCATCCGGAATTTTTCCATGATGCACCAGCGCCGTGGTCATACCCATTTCTTTGGCGTGTGGCAGATTGCGCGGCAAATCCTCGACCATTAAAACTTGTGTAGCTTTTTTGTGTAATGCTGATAAGCCCATTTGAAATCCATCTTTATGATGCGCCTTGGCTTTGAAATCCACATCTTCCAACGCAACGATTTTTTGATCCACGAACAAATGATCCATGCCCGTGTGTTCGAGAATGCGCCTTACCCAATTGCGGGATGCGTTGGTCAAAATCACCATCGGCTTGTCGATGGCTTCAAGAGCGGCGATCATTTCCGCATTTTTAGCGATGATCGAAATATCGACGCGGTCATGATAGGGCGTATGCAAATCGCGATAGTCGATGCCGTGATATTCGCAAAAATAATGCGAGGAGTTTCCTTTGTCCTCGAACGACTTGCGCGCAAGCGCGAGCGCGGAATCGAAATCGAGCTTCGCCCCTAATTCTATCGCCGTGTGTGCGCAAGCGATGTTGCAGGCTTCGATGAAAAGATGGTCGTAGCGGTACAGCGTTCCATCCAGATCCCAGATCACGCCTTCAATGTGCGAAAGATCGATGCTCATTTGACCGCCAGTATGATTTTAAAGCCTTCTTCCTGCGCGATTTGCTCTGTGCGGGAAAATTTTTCCTTCAAATGCGCTTCATAGGGCAGGTGCGCGTTGGCGACCATGTAAAGCTTTCCGCCCTTTTTCAAATGCCTCTCGGCCGTGGTGATAAAGGCCTGCCCCAGCGATGCCTGCGTCTCCTTGCCCGTGTGAAACGGCGGATTCATAACGATAAAATCCAAAGGCGGTACGGGAGCAGGGTAAACAAGATCGCACCAGACCATGGTGATGGTTTTATCGCCGCGTACATTTTCTATATTCTTTTGCGCGCACGAAAGCGCACGATTGTCCGCATCGGCCAGATAAAGATGTTTGAGCCCATCGCATTTTTGCAAAATCTCGGCGGCCAGATAGCCGTAGCCGCATCCGAAATCCGCTCCCACACCCGCCAGATCTTTAGGAATGTACGTGCTTAAAAGATAGGATCCGACATCGATTTTATCCCATCCAAAAAGGCCCGGTTGAGAAACAAACTGCAACCCGTCCCCGTTCTGAACATTTTGTTTTCCGCCATGTACGCCCCAGTACTGGACAATGTCAGGCAGTTTGGGCGGACGGCGCCCCCACACAGCGCGGCATTTGTTTTTGGACAAGCTGTGGATTTCCTGTACGCCTGCCTCCTCCAGCCATTTTTCAATTCTATTGCCATTGGCGTCGTTGGGCGCACAACATAAAATCCAAGCGCCCTGCTTTAGCCCAAACAGGGCGCTGGCAAGCCAGAATTTCGCCTCGTCCGTCTGTTTGGGAAGCTGGACCATAGCCAGATCGTACGTGTTGGACGGCGGCGGGCCGTCAAGCGGTTCATATCCCTTGGCCAGCAAAGGCGCGGCCAGCGGGTACCATGGTTGCCATATGTCCAACGAATTGAAAGAACTTAAAAAATCATGCCATTCGGCACCCAGAAAGAGCGTTTTGCCCTCCAAGGGCAGGGCAGCATTTTCCAGCGGACGGATCAGCGTATCCAAAGAAGGAGTCATGCTCCTTCTCTAGTCACTCACGGATAAAAGATCAAGCGAGTGCTACGGAATGGTCGGCAACCAAAGCGCCGGAAGCCAGAAGCGAAGCCGCGGTCGCGCCATAAGTGCCGCCCAAAATAATCGCCGCCGTCGTGAAGGCGCCGCCGGCATCGCCATCCGCGTTGATCTGCAGTTCGGCGTCGTTGCCGTTTTGCACGATCCGCACGAAATGCGAGATATCGTCATGCAGGGCGTCATAGGATTCCAGCACGTCGGTGATATTGATGACATCGCCCTGCAGGGCGCTGAAATCATGGATAGTGTCGATCAGATCGTCGATCATCGTAATGGCGAACACATCCGCGCCTGCGCCGCCGTAGGCATGGTCCGCGCCGTTGCCGATAATCAGGATATCGCTACCGCCTTCGCCGAACAGCGTGTCGTTGCCCGCGCCGCCGTCAAGATAATCATTCCCGCCCAGCGCGTTCGTCACGGTCACAGGCTTGATATCAATGTCGAACAGTACATCTTCGAAATCCGCATCGCCCTGGCCGTACAGGTCTTCAAAGCCCACGCGCAGCGTGTTGGTGTTGTCCGGATCGACAAGGCCAGAGACAACATGTAGCATGCCGTCGGGATTGATCGCCGTCGTGTCGTTGCCGCGGTCCGTCGAGAGATAGGTGTAGCCGTGCAGGACTCTCTCGATCGCGCCATCATCATAGACAACAGAAACATCGTTGCCGTTATCGGTGATTTTCGCCGCGCGTTCATCCGCCGTACCGTATTTATAAATAAAGGATATGACGCCGTCCGCCGTAATATCGAGGCCATTATAATGACCGTTCGCATTGTTGCCGTTTGCAATGATAAAAAATCCGAACGCGCCGCCTTGCGCACCGACAGGAAGTTCCAGATCATAGCCGATGTTCAGGCCCGCCGTTTTCACATTCGCCCATTCAAGGCTGGCATGCACGATGGTGCCGTCCGGCGCGATGCCGAACATCCCGAAGCTGCTGTCGTATCCCGCATAGCCTGCGCGGAAGGTAATGGTGACAGTCGCCGCCATATCCACACTCAAATTTCCGTTCGCGATGCCGAGCGCGGCATCGCCCCGCGGCGTAATACGCGTGATGCTTACGCCTTCCTGCAGATTCGGGAATGCCACACTGTCAGAGAATCTCTTGTCATAGGTAACAGTCAGGATGGAATCATCTCCATATAGAACATCATCGCCGTCGCCGCCATAAAGCGTATCGTCGCCGTCGCCGCCCTTAACCTCGTCATCGCCGCCCAGCGCGAAAATTTCATCATCTGCAACGGTCCCTAGGATGACCTCAGGAGCAGATGTCCCTATAATAGACTCTTCCGGATTAAGCTCCACAGTGAGCGTCACCGTTGCAAAAGCAAACGCCTGACCATCAGTCAATGTATATTCAAAACTGTCCTGACCATAAAAACCTTCGGCTGGCGTATAGCTGAGTGAGCCGTCCAGGCCCAGCGTAACCATGCCGCCTTCTGCGGAGGCAAATACGCCGGCCTGAACGGTCATCGCGTCGCCATCAACGTCCGAATCGTTGGACAGGACGTTGCCGGAGAGAGTGTCGTTGCGAAAAACCGCAAAAATATCCGCCTGCGCGATCGGCGCATCGTTGATGGCGGCAATGCCCAGAATGACGCTGGCTGTCGAAAGACCGCCCTTATTGTCGCTCACTGTGTAATCAAAAGAATCTTCACCGTTGAAGTCCTGCGCACCCTGATAGGTAAAGCTACCGTCGGACTGCATGACGACCGTACCACCGTTCGCCGTGATAATCGTCTGGGCCGCTACGCTTAAGACATCGCCGTTGGCATCGGTGTCGTTGGCAAGAACATTACCAGAAAGAATTTCATCTTCGTTGCCATTGAACGCGTCATTGTTCGCAACCGGATCGTAGTTGGGTACATAACTTCCCACATCGAAACTCGAACCATCATCGAATACAATACTTTCCACGCGGCCAGAATGATCGGTAGCATAATGATTTTCGATCGTAATCGTCTGACCGCCAATGCCGACAACAAGATTGTCTCCCTCCACCGTAAAAGTCAGATCATCAAGGACAACGCCAGGACCGAAATGAAGAGAGTCATTGCCGGATGTTTCGCGGATCGTGTCGTTTCCGTTGCCTAGATTGTAATAATAGGCATCGTCGCCTGTGCCGCCTTCAAGCAGATCATTACCGCCAGCGCCGAATAAAATATCATTCCCAGCATCGCCTGTAATTGTGTCATCTCCGATAGAGCCTGCCAGCACATCATTGCCGTCGCCGCCGTGAATAGTGGTGGCAATATGGTCTGCGCCGGAAAGATCGACAATATCGTCACCGTCACCGGCGTCATAAATTTCAATGTAAGAAATACGCGGCGTGAAAAGGCCGCTATTCGGCGATACGCTGTCACTGATAACAAGCACGTCCGCACCTGAAGTCATAAGCAATGTGTCGGTGCCTATGGTGGGTACGGCTATATTGTCCGTCGCATCGCCGTTAAACGTATCATAAGACTGGTTCTTTCCATCCAGATTCACCAACGAGGCAAACGGTACGGCCGAACCCAGATCGGCCAGCGTCAAACCGCCGGACCAGATGCCATCGACATTGAAAACCAGCGTATCGTCGCCAGCGCCAGCGAAAAGAGAATCGATGCCAGCGCCGCCGTCCAGATAATCATTGCCCTCGCCACCGAACAAAATATCATTGCCGCCCCCGCCGTCCATGATGTCGTCGCCGCCATTGCCGAAGACTGTGTCGTTACCGTTGTTGGCCCAAAGCAAATCGTCGCCGTTGCCGCCAGAGATGCTGGTGTTGCCGTAGTTATAAAAGCTGTCGGCGAGAATGATGACATCGCCATCATCGCCCGAGACAAAAATTTCGACGTTTTTCACCATCAGCGTGCCCGAGGCATCGGACAGCGTGAGCACATCTCCTTGCGTCGTCATGGTCAGACGATCGGAGTTACCGCCCAGACCGTCATAAATAGCGTTGTTGACGTTTTTCGTGCCGGTGATGGTGATTGTATAGCCGCTATACGGGTTGACGAGCGTCTGGCTGTAGAACCCTGTCACACCGACAAAGTTCATAAAATTGTTCCCGCTCGTTCCGGTTACGATTGTGTAGGCCATTATACTTTTCCCCAACAGGCAGACCGCTTATGTTCCCTTGGTCTGCCTTGGCTTTTTGCCGGATCCCCATCCGGCAAACGAAGCCCCCCCAACAAACCATCTTAACGATTAATGTTAAACTTTATGTAAATTAATCGCGCTTTAGAAATAGCGGGGCCGGGTTAAGAAGATGTTAATTTTGCGAAAAATTTTATGTAATTAAGAAAAATTCCTGATTTTTGGCCGATTTCTGCGTGGTGGACCGGGTCTTGCAATCTGCTTCCCGCTGGAGGATAACCCCCTGTCACCCCTATCGAGAGCCGCCCCATGAGCAATACCCGCATAGACCTGAAAACCGGCAGTATCCGGTCCCATCTGGTCCGCCTGACCATCCCGATGATCTGGGGCATTGCCGCCATCGTCAGCTTCCAGCTGGTCGATACCTATTATGTATCTCTGCTTGGCACGACCCAGCTCGCCGCCATGACCTTTACCTTTCCGGTCACATTCTTCGTGTTCACCATCATCATGGGTTTCGGTATTTCCATGAGCAGCGTCGTCTCGCGCCTGATCGGCGAGGGACGCGAAGCGGATGTCAAGCGCGTGACCACGCACGGGCTGATCCTCGTGTTCAGTGTCGCGCTGGCTCTTGCCATCATTGGCTATGCCTTGCGCGATGTGATTTTCAAGGCGATGGGCGCCGATGAGGAAATGCGCCCCCTGATCCATGAATATATGACGATCTGGTTTTTCGGCGCGCCGTTCATGGCAACGCCCTTCGTCGGCAATTCCGCCATTCGCGCCGCCGGAAGCACAAAGGCCCCCGCCGTCATCATGGTTAGCGTTGCGGTTTTAAATGCCGCGCTCGCGCCCGTGCTCGTCTTCGGCCTATTGGGATTCCCGCGTCTGGAATTGCAGGGCGCTGCGATTGCGACCGTGTTCTCGAATATCGTGGCGATGGCCTTCGGGCTTTATATCCTTGGCGCGCGCAAAAAAATGCTGCTAAAAATCTCCGACCTCAAGTTGCCACAATTCGGAGATTCCGTGAAGCGCCTGATCTTTATCGCGCTGGCTGCCGGCCTGACGTCTTCCGTCACGCCCATCGTCAACACGGTCATCATCGGTTTCCTGGCAGGCTACGGCAGCGAAGCCGTTGCCGCCTACGGCATCGCCAGCCGCGTCGAGGCTTTCGGCTTTATCATCCTGATGGCTCTGGCTGTGGGCATGGGACCGATCATCGGCCAGAATTTCGGCGCGCGGCAATTCGATCGCGTGCATGAAACCTTGAAAACCGCCATCGGCTTTAGCGTCTTCTGGTGCATCGGCGTCGCCGCAATCCTCATGCTGTTCGCACCCATTATCGTCGGCGCCTTCTCCAACGACCCTATCGTCGAATATTACGCCCGCATGTCCTTCATGATTATCGCGCCGTCCTACCTTTTCAGCGCATTGGTCAACGGCTGGAGCTCCGCCTTCAACGCCATGGGAAAACCGCAGATGAGCCTGATGATGACCGTCATCAAGATGCTGGTCCTGATGATCCCGGCCGTCATGATCGGCGCGCACCGGGGCGGCGTCATGGGCATCTTTTGGGCTATTTCGCTGGTCAATATCGCCACCGGTCTGAGCTTCCATTTCTGGAGCCGCGCCACTTGTGTGCAATCCGAAACCAAACTTGCCCTGAAAACGCCTTAAATCTATAGTCACTTCACAGCCTACACATTTTTACGGAGACTTTTATGACACGCGCCCAGCCCCTGTTGCTGCCTATGTTGCTCCTGAGTACGCTCCTCCTCCCCGCGTCTTTTGCTGCGCCCGCTAACGCGCAGGACGGTTTGGCTTTGCCTCCCGAAGGCACCACCATCATCAATCTTTCGGCAACCGAAAAACGCACCATGCCGCAAGACCTTCTGATCGCTTCCTTACGCATCGAAGTCGAAGACAAGGCCGATGCTGCTGTCGTTCAGGACAAAATCAACAAGGCGATGAAGAGCGCGCTCGACCTTGCCAAAAAAGAAAGCGCCTTCAAAGTTTCGACAGGCGCCTATTCCGTATACAAATACGATCAGCCGATCATCGTGAACCAAAAAACGGGCGAGCAGAAAAACGACCCTGTCTGGAAAGGATCGCAGACCATCGATATCGAATCCAAGGACGCGACGAAACTGCTCGCCGCCGTCGGCAAGATTCAGGGCATGGGTTTCGCGATGAACAATCTGGCCTACACGCTTTCGCCTGAAGTGGTTGAAAAAGTGCGCGACGAGCTGATGGTCGCCGCCCTGAAAAAGCTCGCGGCCAAAGCCGACATCGTCGCCAAGACTCTCGGAAAATCCAAAACCGACCTGGTCGATGTGAACGTCGATACGGGCGGACCCGTCGTGCCGATGTACAAAACCATGATGGCGCGCGGCGAGATGGCAATGGATGCCGCAGCGCCGATGGCGGCACCGGTTGCCGAAGCCGGCGAGACGGATGTTTCCCTCACGGTTTCCGCACGGGCGTTGATCAAGCCATGAAAGTGATACGTCTTATGACGCTCGCGGTTGCGGGCATAGTTGTGCTGTCCGGTTGCGACGACAACAGCGCTTCCAAGCCTGCGCCCGCCGTGCAGGACCAGTCGATCGACCGCAAGACGGTCGATGAATGGGTCGGCCAATGGAACGGACCCGAAGGCACATACATGAAGATCAGCAAAACCGGTGAGGGCTATCGCGTGACCATCAAGGATCTCGATAAGGAAAGCGAGTATCTGGGTGTTCTCGACGGCAAGCGCATCCGGTTTTTGCGCGACGACCATCAGGAATTCATCCATTACGGCGCGGGCCGCGATACTGGCATGAAATGGCTTATGGAAGAACCGAACTGCCTGATCGTCAAAGAGGGCGAAGGCTATTGCCGCAAGCCTTGATAGTGCGGCCCTTTTTCAAAAGTACATTTCCATGAAATCAATTTTTAGCCGCCTTGTCCCCTTTGCCGCATTATTCCTCGTCGTCCAGACGGCCGTGCGGTGCGCCTTCTTATGGTACAGTGCCGATCATTTTGTGGGTGAGGCAACCAGTCTGACAGCGGCGTTCGCGCTGGGACTGGTCTTCGATCTGGGCGTTTTCGTCTATTACGCACTTCCCATTTTGTTTTATGCGCTTTTGCTACCGCAAAGATTGCAAGGAACACAACTGGATAAAAATATCAGCACAGGCATTTTCTTTGTCTTTTCCTATATTCTTTTGTTCACGGCCGTCGGCGAATATTTCTTCTGGGATGAATTCGAAAGCCGCTACAATTTCATCGCCGTCGATTATCTGAT
>QFQB01000100.1 GCA_003241475.1 Micavibrio aeruginosavorus | reverse complement strand
GATTGTCCGGCAGGGACGTGATCTGCGTATCCCGCAGGTAGAGGCCACCGCCCACGGTCAGATTGTCCGGCAGGGACGTGATCTGCGTATCCCGCAGGTAGAGGTAACCGCCCACGGTCAGGTGCCCCTCAGTGGATTCCGTATAGTCAATGCCGCATTTGTCTAAATATTGTTTAAGAGTGTTCATGTGGTCCTCTGGCAAAAATGTTCGATGTGATGTTCAGAAATACGCTGGCTTTTAAAACGGGATTTCGTCTTCGAGTTCGTTGATTGGCGCTTGGTGGTCTTGGGTTTTTGATCCGCTGTTGAGTTGATCTTCGCGGTCAGGCCCGCCAGAGCTTTTGCTATCGAGCATCGTGATTTCACCGCGGAAGGGACGAAGAACGACCTCGGTGGCATATCTCTTTGTCCCGTCTCGGTCTTCCCAAGTGCGCGTTTCCAACTGGCCCTCTACGAAGATTTTCGAGCCTTTGTGGAGGTAGTTTTCACAGACCTTCACGATGTTTTGATTGAACACGACCACGCGGTGCCATTGAGTGCGTTCCTTGCGCTCCCCGTCCTTGTCCTTCCAGCTTTCGGAAGTGGCTACAGAGAAATTTGCCACCTTATCGCCGGACTGCATGATTTTGACTTCGGGCTCGTCGCCTAGATTTCCTACTAAAATTACTTTATTGATAGATCCAGCCATTGCTTACTCCGCTGTTTGAAATTGAGGCTTTGTTTCGATGAGGCTCTCGATTGCCTTTTTAAGTTCTAGGGCGTCGGATTTATGACGAGCCCAGAACATTTGAAGACCTTTTGTGTTGGCCTCCTGCCACATCTGAATCTCGGTAGAGGTTTCCAGCGAGCGAACGTGCTCTAGAACCCTGTCGGCGACCTGACCAAAGGGGATAAATTCAATTCCCTCCATGAAATTGAAAACCAGAGGCACGGAGGAGGTGGCTCCGATCTTTCTCATGCGCTCGTCCTCCTCGTATTGACGAACCTCCTCCGAGGCCGTCATATCGATTATCACGTGGTCCATTTCGTCTTGCGTGTAGATCCCGCCGAACTCTTCCGGCCAGCCTTTTCGCAGAGCTTGAGCCTCCGCACATTTGGCGATCATTACGTGGGGCATGTTCGCCCAGTTGTCTTTGGCAAGCTTCCTCTTTCCGCCTTTGTTAACTTTTTTATGTTTCGGCTTGCCGTCGGGCTTTAATTCTCCGGTCGGAACCCAATCAAATTCGGCGTCCTCTAGCGGGGCAAATTCCTCCCAACGGGCCACACCCTTCACCGGATACCATTGGCGGTCCGGCCCAAATTGATAAACGATTACTGTTGCCTTCACGATTCCCTTAGGGTTAGAGAGGGGGCAAATCAGCTTTTCGTCGTATTCGATCTCAGGCTCGTCCTCTGAGGGTCTGTACGTCCCAGTGCGTTTAGCTATGGCGCGATATCCATCGATACCCGTAACGGTGGCAAATCGTCTTTTGCTGTCGTCATTTTTTCCAAAGACAAACGCATAGATCTGGCGGCGGAACGGGTCCAAACCCTGTCTGCGGCAGATTTCCATGAACATATCGAATTCATCGTCGTTGCAATCACGCGCCACGGTGTTTTTAATGAGTTGCAACTGTGATTTGTTGTAAGCGCGCGGGTCGCTAACTGTGGGGGTTTTTATGGCTGTGATATTGTTCATTATTTTCTCCGAATGGTAAGATTTATGCGCCCTTGTCCGACGGATACTCCATCGACAGGCTCGCCATTGTTGATGGATTCAAGAACAGCCTTTTTGTCGAGAACTGGATCTTGCGGTTTCCAGTAGCGGGACGGTATTAGCTCTTCATGCTCAACACTGATTTCGGCCGGAAGATTTGCCACAGAGATTGTGACATGCGGAGCCTTAATTTTAGGAAGCCCTGCCTTGTCCATCGCTTGAAGAACGATGGTTCTAAGGCGCTCACGCACCTTGTCGTGACGGTCTTTGCGGTCCTGTAAAGTTTTGATGCGCTCTGAGAGGGCCGCAACGTAGGTCTCGCGCTCGGCGATCTCCTCATCAATAACCAGAATTGCCTCGTGAAGATTTGTCTCGCCTTCCAATGTGTCTAGAAGGCAGACATCATCCATGCCCTCTACATCTTCGAGGCTCTGACGCAGGAGGTTCCACTTCTGAAGCTCTGCCGCTAGGTCTTGTTGGTTTTCGTTGTTCATCTTTAATCATTCCTCAAATGTGAAGTCCGGCAATATCACCGAGGCTGGAATTGTCGTTGGCGGGCGTTCCGAGCGAACGGCGCGGTCGAAAGCCGGAAGCACGGCAAAGAATCCAACTGCCATAACGAAGACGCAGGCGAATCCGACGATGTCTTTTACCCATTCTTTCGCGCTCCCGTATTTTGAGAAGCGCTCAGCAAAAGCGAGGCGAACGTCTCTAATTTTTTGAAATCTGCCGGTTTTACATTCTGAATTGCGTTCATCTTGCGCCTCTTTGAAAAGTTTAAGTGTTGTTATCTCCACGGTGATGGCATGTTCCGCTGTCAACCCTCTGCCCGTTTGTCGTGCTATCTTTGCGGCATGTGCCATACCGTGGAAAAATCCGTCTATATGTTGTGCTGTGGGCATCATTATTCCCCCTTCGCCAGCGCGAGGGCGGCGTTCTTCTTCGTAAGGAAATCGAAGTATTTGCAATTTAATTCTGCGCGATTACCCTCCGTGTGCGGCAATAGTTGCTCGTACATGAATTTTGTGATTTGCTGCGCCTCTTCCAAAGCCTCGACCAGCGCTTGATGAGAATTACAGGCGAGGACGATAAAGGCGGCTGTGGCTTCGTTTTCCGGACTGTCATACGCTTGCCAGATAACCCGCGTACCGGACGAAATGACGAGCATAATATCGCCATCAGCAGTTTTATCTTTAGTGAGCGTGTAGGGTGTCGGCGTGTGTTTCTGTGTCATGGCTTTTCCTACAATGTTGAATATGATTGAACGTGGCGGTCCCAATCGCGCTGATCTGAGACAGCCTCTTGAGCTATACCCTCGATCTGTCTTTCGGCTTGTTCGATGATGAAAGAAGCGGGGACGATTGAAACGTCCAGACCGGAACCGATGTTGAAGTAAAATCCCTTCAGCTCGTCCTTGAGAATGTCGTACTCGTGGGGACCGATGTAGGCCGTGGTCGCAATATCGTCTTGAAAGCAGATTTCGATCTCGATGTTGTCCGCTGTAGTCTTTAGGCTGTGGTCGAAACCTTCGCCCTCGTTATGTGTGAATGTGATTGTCATGTTTGCCTCTCTGAATACCAAAATGCACAAATAATGTGCATAGGTCAATACAAAAAGCACAAAATATGTGCATATTTTTCTTGAACCAAGGAAAACCAAGGGCTAGGGTGGGGATATGGGCAAGAAAGAACGCGCAAAACTAAGGCTGGACCTCGCCATGCGGCAGGGCGGCCTATGTTATTGGTGCGGGAAGAAAATAAGGGGCCTTACAATCGACCATATAAAGCCGCTGCATCTCGGCGGGCAGGACACCCCCAAGAACTGCGTCGCTTGTTGCCAGTCCTGCAACCAGCAGAAATCCAACCACACCCCAAGCGAATTCATCCGCCGGAAACTGCTGGATATTCAAACTTTTATGAATTCCGATGGCTTTAAAAAGTACGGGTTAAAGCAATGAGCATGGGAAGAATAGGCCGCGGGGGATTCACAAGGGGGGCAAATCGCCCCATAATCGCCTTGAAATAACCACTATGTCCCTATAAGTTGCCCGTAACCCAAGATGTATGCTTCCCCTCAGATTTGCCCGTGGCGGGCGAACTTTGTTAACCTTTTAGAAGGGTATGGAGAATAAGATGATTATCATGAAAGAAGTGCCTCCAAATACTTACGTTATCAATGTCCTCTGGGATGCAGAGGCAGAGGTTTGGGTTGCGACAAGCAAAGATATCAAGGGCCTCGTTTTAGAAGCGGCTACGATGGAATTGCTAATGTCCGAGATTGAAGATGTTGTCCCAGATCTTCTTGAGGACAACCACGCCAATCACGGGCCGGACCTTTCTATTTGCGTCCAAGCCCATCGTTCGGCCCTTATTAAAGCCCACGCCTAATTGTGTCTCTTTACCGCGATACTATCCGTATCCTGAAGGATAATGGTTGCTATATCAAAAAAGGCGGCAAAGGTTCGCACGAACGCTGGTATTGCCCCAACACAAATATAACAGTTACCGTGCCGGGCAATTTAAAAAGCCGCCATACGGCAAATGAGATTTTCAAGCAGGCCGGGATCGACGCGAAAATCTAGCCCCGCGTCCGGTTGACTCCTCCCATCAGTTCATGCTTTGTTCTTTCCATGATGTGGGGACGAAGCCAAGAACCTTGTAAGCAAACAGCATTGAGAAATGCCCGCTATGCCTTTGAAGGATACCTAAACGGCACGGAGAAGGCCTATATGGTCGAAGCCGCCATAAAGGACATCCGCGACGCGTGGGGGACGGACATGCCCTTTGCCGATCTGGCGGAACAGTCCATTAGGGAAGAGGACGAGGGGAGGAGGCAGGACCTGATGAAGCAGGCGCTCATTGGGGTGCTCGAACGGCAGGGGCGGGTGATGAAGACAAGTGGTTAGAGGGCGGTGCATTGGTTCTATGAAGCAACCGCCCAAACCCGCGAATACTAGAAAAGCCTTATATATCTGCAAGATAAGCGGGGACATGTAAAAAATTACATCTTGTAACGCGAGCGCGAATGGTCCAAACTCGCCTTAAGGTTGATGTTTCATTTATCATTGACTGAGGCTATCGCGTATGTTTTCTAGCAAACGAGTTTGACGAGTACTTATTAGCTGACGCCTTGACAGTATTTCGAGGAACGCAGGTTAATCAGGAAATATAAAAAATGATCAATGCAATAAAAAACTTTTTCTTTCCCAAGATCATTGCCGCTCCCTTGACCAAGGAGCAGGTGGAAAAGCGTCGCAACGAATTCGTAACGCGGTTTGTTTCTTCTCACGCTGAAGGGAATATCGCGCTTTCGCGCGGGCATTTCCGCACCGGAAAATAATTCCATGACTGCCGCACATCAATCCTCTGAGGAGCAACGCCTCCTAGCAGAGACGAGAGCACTGTACGATAAGGCCGAAGGGGCCATTAAATCCATTGAACATGTGGTGGGCTTAGATATCCCGTCTGTTAATCAGCTAAGATATGCCGGACGGCATTTAATTGATTACGCGAGCGCAAATTGTTCCGATCCTCTCGAAGAAATCAAGAAAGCAAAGCGCCACTGCCAGCGCGCTATTTACGATGCAAATGATGCAAGCATTCAACTGCTTATTCACGAAGTAGGCGCCTTTCAGGCCGACTACAAGGACGTCGAGGTTACGGACATTTATCCGAACTACATGGGGCTTTTAAGAGCAAAAACCGACGCGGTGAATTTTTTAGAACAGCGCCGGACGGACGGCCAAGACCGCGAAACCGTTTATTCCGAGTGCGAGGCGCACAGAACATCATTGTCGGCAATGGTTGACGAGATTCCTTACGCCCGCGAAGAATTAAACAAAAGGGTGAGGAGGCAAAGGTCCGACGCCATCGGTCAAAGAGTTTTTAACTACACGGGGTTAGCCATCGCAGTGCTTACACTTGTTTTTGGAGACAATATCTTGGCTTGGCTGAGCCATGATGACGCAAAAGCACAAACCGCCGCACAAGAAATAGCCCCTCAAGATCAAGAACCCGCATCCGGAGAATAATCAGGCCACCAGCCTCAGACGCTCGCCAACGATAGGTGCGGTTACCCTATGTTCCGCTTCAGAAAATCTATTCTCGCAAAGTCCCTTTGTCCTAGCTCTTTCGGAGCGTAGGGGAGATCATGCCCCTTCATGAGATCGAAAACCGGAAGCATCGTACCCGGATAAAGATCGATAGCTCTTTGCTGGTCTATCATGCGGCAAATGATGGCGACCTCTTCTAAAAGATACTCCTTTGACAACTCAAAGAAATGATCCTTGCGGTCCGGTGTATAGGCCGGATTCAAGCGTTCACGCTTGTCCCAAAAGGAAGCCGCCGTCCGGTCAATAGCGGCAGAAAATTCTTTGTTCTCGGCATAGGTTTTTAAAACCGCTTCAAGCATAAGGGGGTATTCCGGCCATGTCTTCCAGCTCTCCCATCTGCGAATATCAACACCCTCAAGGGAGGCGGCATTTCGCTCCAGCCACTTGCCGCCCTCGTTAATCGCACGAATATAGGCGGTGTGCCGGTCGATCCCGCGCTCAAACATAAAGTTACCCAACTGAAGGGCGTCGTTTACACAAACAGTGACATTCTTGAAGCGCGCGCGGGCCCAATCCATCGTAGCCGCAAATTTTGGTCCCTCATGATACGGTTGACCGACGCTAATGTGCAGGCGGCAAGCATCATGCGCCTTCCAATCGTCTCCGCCCTTGACCTTAACGGCGTATAGTCCCGTTTGAGGGGGGTAGGTTTTCTTAAAAGCGTTCTGTAGCATGTGTTTCACTCGGTTGGGGCGATATCGACCATAACCACATGAAGAGGTTTCGTTGCATCTCAGCCAGCTCGGCGTCATTGATGACAATGATCCTCTTCACATCGGTCTTGGTGACCATCGCGATTTTATCCCCATACACAGTGCACACACGGTTTAGAAAATAGTCTTTTGGCGCGTAACGATATTCATGCGTTTCACCCATCAGGAAGTCGTTTCCTTGCTCGACGAGTTGGCGCATGCGGATGCCCGCCAAGCGTAATTTCCGATATGCCTTAACGACATCCGGCGGAGACTTCGCATCATCTCCGAAGAATATAAGAAGCTCGGCCTTAGGCTTTCCAGCCAGCGACGTCCCCACGTCTTCCAGCAGCTTCAAATAACAATCATCACCCTCAATAAAGCGGATACGGTCTGACAGGCGTCGAACCGCCCCGTCACGTATCTGGACGCCGTGACGCTCAAGTGCGGACATAACGGCCAGAACCGTTTCCGGTTGAGGACGACTGCGGCCAGCTTCCATTTCAACAAGAGTCGCCGACCCGATGCCGGCTTCTTCAGCCAGCGCCTTTTGTGAGAGATCCGCCAATACGCGGGCAGCCTTTAACAATCCGGGGTCAAACATGCCCCTATATAACCACGTAAATATGAACGGTCCATAAAAAT
>QFQB01000099.1 GCA_003241475.1 Micavibrio aeruginosavorus | reverse complement strand
GTGTTTTCTTCATTCGGCGCGCTTTGATACTCCGGCGTTTCCGCGGCCGAGAACGTCACGCCCATATGCTTTTTTTCCGAGAGCGCGCGAAGAGTCGCGGCGGTCGCGTTTTTAAAGTCTTCGGGATTTTTTTTATTCTTGTCGGCCACTTACTTCTTCAATAACTCGACACCAAAGCAACGCTGATAATATTCGTTAAGCGTCGGATGTTCCATCTCATCGCATTTGTTCATAAACGCGAAACGGAAGGAAAGCTCCTTGTCGCCGAAGATGGTATAATTCTCCAGCCAGCTTAAGACCGTGCGCGGTGACATGACGGTGGATAGATCGCCGTTGATGAATCCTGCGCGTGTCAGATCAGCCATGCGCACCATGGCAGAAACGATTTCCTTGCCCTTCGCGTTGTTCATGTTCGGCACTTTGCGAAGCATGATTTCTGTTTCGACATCATGTTCCAGATAGTTTAGCTGCGCGACGATGTTCCAGCGGTCCATCTGCGCCTGGTTGATTTGTTGCGTCCCGTGATAAAGGCCCGTCGTATCGCCAAGGCCAACCGTGTTGGCGGTAGCAAAGAGGCGGAACGCGGGGTGAGGGCGGATGACTTTGTTCTGATCCAGCAATGTCAGGCGGCCTTCGGCCTCAAGAACGCGCTGGATCACGAACATCACATCGGGGCGCCCTGCGTCATATTCATCGAACACAAGGGCGACGGGGTTTTGAATGGCCCAAGGCAAAAGCCCTTCGACATATTCCGTGATCTGCTTGCCCTCTTTCAGGACAATCATATCCTTGCCGAGCAGGTCGATCCGCGAGACGTGGGAATCAAGGTTGATGCGCACGCACGGCCATTTCAGGCGTGCCGCTACCTGTTCGATGTGCGTGGATTTTCCGGTGCCGTGATAGCCCTGCACCATGACACGGCGATTGTTGGCAAAGCCTGCTAGAATGGCTTTCGTCGTGACGGGATCAAAGTGATACGTCTTGTCGATCTCGGGCACGTTCTGGCTGTCATCCTTAAAGCCCGGAATTTCCCAGTCTATATCCAGCCCGAATGTTTCGCGGGCATTGTATTTTGTATCCGGAATGGTCGTGTATTTGCCTTCCTTGTTCACCACTTTCGTGATGTCGAAGGATGCGCTCATCGGTTCTTTTTCTTTTTGCAGATTGTCGGCCATATCTAAACTCAGCTTGGGATGTAAGGTTGAATGTTGTTCAAAACACGCTGTTCTACGGGAATATCGGACGACGAAGGTTTAAAGTCCTCGCCGGTTATTTTTTTGTAAAGTGCACGGTATTTGCCGCTGAACATTTCCAGATCATCATCGGAAATATGAGGTACAGCGGATGTGTAAGGGTCTTCCATGTGGTCGGTCAGCCAGAGGCGCACGAATTCCTTGTCCAATCCTTCAGGATCTTGCCCCGCGGCAAAGCGGGCATCGTAACTTTCGGCCACCCAGTAACGGCTGGAATCAGGCGTGTGGATTTCATCGGCAATGTGAAGAACGCCATTCTTATCCAGTCCGAATTCATATTTTGTATCGACCAGAATAAGGCCTTGTGCGGCGGCAAGTTTTTGACCGTGTGCAAAAAGGGCCAGTGCAGTTTTTTCTGTTTGCTCCCACAGATCTTTCGGAACAAGCCCCATGGAGACAATCTCATCAGGCGTAATAGGATCGTCATCCTTGTTCTTTTGCGTGGGCGTGACAATATTCTTTTCAAGTTTTTGGTTTTTGACCATACCTTCGGGGAAGTCGTGACCATACATGGAACGCTTACCGTTCTTGTACATTGTCCAGATGGATGTACTGGTCGAGCCTGTCATGTAGGAACGGACGATGACTTCAATAGGAAGCATATCGAGTTTTTTGACCACCATCACATTGGGGTCCGGATAATCTAGCACAGGGTTTGGCGCGATATCGTTCGTACGGTCGAACCAGAATTTTGTAATGGCGTTCAAAATCGCGCCCTTGTGCGGAACGGCGGTGATCGAACGGTTAAAGGCGCTAAGGCGGTCTGATGTCGCCATCAAAAGACGGCCGTCTTCCAGATCGTAAACGTCGCGCACCTTGCCCGGATAATGATTGGGCAGGGGGAGTTTCGAAGCATCCGCGAAAACATTCATGAGCATATAATTCTTTCGGCAGGAAAGGGTGGATTACCGTGCGTCCAGCTTTTCGAATTTAGCGTAGGACAGCTTTAGAATTGTATAGGCCATGTTGATGGATTTGAGAAGGTCTTCGGCCTTTTTGTCACCCTGATTGAGGTCGGGATGGTATTTTTTGGCCAGTTCTTTGTAACGCGCCTTAATGCCGGCCAGCGTGATTGGCGGCTCCAGATCCATAAGGGTGAGCGCTTCATATTCCGGAGAATTGGGGTTGAGGCCTGTGACCTTGCGGCGCGGTTCTTCTTTTGGTGGTTCTTTGTCCGTAAAATTATAGGTCTGCCATGCGGCGCGGCGGATGGCATCGGCCGCGGCCCCGTCCACATCATAACGCCACGTCGGGCGGTCGCCGTACATGGAGCGCAGAATGGATTCCTCCACCTCGTCTTTGTTCATGCCCGAAAAATAGTCCCAAGCGGCGTTGTAATCCTTCACATGGTCGAAACAAAACCAGTAATGGTCGGATAGGGAGCGGTCCTTGGGCGCGCGGTGCTCCCCGTGTTCGCGGCATCCCGGCATGTCGCAAGCCTTTGCGCGGGCTTTCTTTTTTGCTTCCGCATATTCCGGTGAATTGGGCTTTAACTGTATTCTTGGCATATTCTTACCATTATGAGGCTTTGAGGCCGCCGACACAAGCTCGGGCTTTACAGAAGGGGGCATTTGGTGCTTTAAGATGGTGTATGACCCAAGGGATGCAAGAGCGTATCAGTCAAAAACTGGCACTGGCCTTGCAACCTTTCCGGCTCGATATTGTGAACGACAGCGGACGTCACGCAGGCCACGCAGGCGATGACGGTTCGGGCGAAAGCCATTTCAGCGTTCTGGTCGTATCGGACAAGTTTGATGGTAAGTCCCGGGTAGAACGCCAGCGCATAGTTTATGATCTTCTGGCGGAGGAGTTGTCAGGCAGCCTGCATGCTCTTTCGCTTAAGACCATGACGCGGGATGAATACCATCGGGTGTGATGTATACACCTATAAGTTGCATGATGAATTTTTTTATATATCATTGAGTGCAGTTGAATCGCCTAAGAACAAGGGGAATAACCATGACATACCATCAGTTGCAAAATGACACTGAACTTGCTGCCGGAAGTACACTGGTATCGCGTAACATTACTGTAAACGGCCGTCGCACTTCCGTGAGGCTGGAACCCGAAATGTGGCGCGCGCTGAAAGAAATATCGTCGCGCGAGAACTGCTCCATTCACGAGTTGTGCTCGCTCATCAGCTTTAGAAAAAACAAGCGTACATCTCTTACGGCCGCGATCCGCGTTTTTCTAATGCTGTATTTCCGCGCGGCGACAACAGAAGATGGTCATGGGCGGGCAGGGCATGGATCGTTTGATTCCATGAAACGCCGTGCCGGATGGCATGAGCGTGCGATGAGTGCGGCAAAACCTGCTGAAGCTGCCGTTGCCGCATAAATTATTTTTTTAGCCATTTATAGAAAAACCCGCCGGATGGCGGGTTTTTGTTCTTAGCGGCCCAGCGAGGGCGGCATCGGATATTGTCTGTGATACGCGGTTTCGATTTTTGCCGCATCTGCTTTAGCGGAGGCCGCGACTTCAAGCGTAGCTTCACGGGATATTTTCTTCACATCGGATTCAACTGTTTGCAATGCCGTGGCTTTGCCGAAGGCGGATGTATCAAGAATGATCGACACGACAGGCTTGGCACCGCTCTCCCAACCGTAGTGAACGGCGGCATCGTTGAATTCACGGCCTTGAAGGTTGCCGAACTTTACGCCTTCAGCGGCTTGTTTGCGGCTTGCAAGGTCTTGCAAGCCCGCAGGCGTGATGGATCTGTATGTTGAAACGGAATTTGCTGTGCGGTCTTGAACATTGCTTGTCCAGACAGGTTTGCCGATTTTACTGTCAGCCACGCGCAGGCCCTTGTCTTCCAGGCGGGTTACCCAGGCCTGCAAAAGCAAATTGGGATTGGTCGTCGCCGGAATATCGATGCGGATGGCGTCCGGACCAACGCGTTCGATATCATAGCGTTTATCGTTGCGGGCAATCACGCCTGAATGTTGCTGGTGCGTAAGATCAGCCGCCGCATGGGGAATTCTGACATTGAGCGGGGCTTGTTTGATGACAGCGGGCTTTATGCCTGCTTCTGCGCGGGCAAGTGCGCCTATATCGGCTGAAAGTTTAAAGGCTTGTTTTGCTGGAGCGGCCTCTGCGGCGGCGGGTGCCAGTGCGAGTGCGGAGACGGCGGTTGCGGCGGCGGCCAGTTTTTTGGACAGTTTCGACATAATATTACCCCTCGTGAATTAGGCCTGTATCCTAATTCGATTATATAATTATGTCAAATATAATTACAAACTATGGGGAAATGGTTAATTTTACCGGCCCATAGCGAGGAATTTTTTGGCGCGGGCCTTTTTAATGGCGTCCTGATCCCAAGGGGTTAAATCCTTGAGCGCGGCGCGAAGCTGGACGGCCACGCTTTCGATCATTTCCTCGCGGTGGCGGTGCGCGCCGCCTATAGGCTCGGCGATAATGCCGTCGATCAGTTTGTTTTCCAGCATATCCTGCGCGGTCAGTTTAAGCGCCGAGGCTGCTTCGGCGGCCTGTGATGCCGAGCGCCACAAAATGGATGCGCAACCTTCGGGCGAGATAACGGAATAGATGGAGTGTTCCAGCATATAAATGCGGTCTGCAGTCGCAATCGCAATCGCGCCGCCCGATCCGCCTTCGCCGATCACAACAGAGATGATCGGCACTTTCACATTTAGACAGACTTCGATGGATTTCGCGATGGCTTCGGCCTGACCGCGTTCTTCCGCACCGCGGCCCGGATAGGCGCCGGCTGTATCAACCAGCGTGATGATGGGGATTTGGAAGTGGTCCGCCATCTGCATCAAACGCTGTGCCTTGCGGTATCCTTCGGGGCGGGCCATGCCGAAGTTGTGTTTCAGGCGTGTTTCCGTGTCGTGGCCGCGTTCGTGGCCCATGATAACGACGCTTTGTCCGTTGAAGCGTCCAAGACCTCCAAGCAAGGCCTGATCTTCAGCAAAATTGCGGTCGCCGGCGAGCGGTGTGAAATCCGTGATCATGCCGCCGACATAGTCGAGGAAGTGCGGACGGTTTTGATGACGCGCGACTTGAACCTTTTGAACAGGCGTCAGCTTGCTGTAAGTCGCATGAAGAAGTTTCTGCGCCTTTGCCTGCATGCGCCCGACTTCATCGGCGATGTTGATGGTGGAATCGCTCCCCATGTGACGAAGCTCGGCAATTTTGCCTTCCAGTTCGAGAATGGGTTTTTCAAAGTCGAGATTGCTCATAAGTCTTTCCTAATAACGAAGCCTGAAGTCATAGCAAATCGCCCCCTGCAAGGCAATGAAGCGGTTTATTTTCATAAATTATCAAGGGGTTAGGGCGGGGTCGTTTCCAAGCGCGCGCTTGTGTTCGATATTCAGGCGATAGGCGCGGTAGAGGCCCGCGCAGACCATGAACCCCTCCATGATTGAAGGGCCGATAGAGCCGACCAGAATATTGTGGGTAAGCCACATGGAGGAAGAAATCACCAGCGTCAGGCGCATCCGGATGCCGGACAGGAAGAAAAACGCCGTCGTGCCGATCAGACCGGCGAGGATCGGGAAGATATCGATCCATTCGTCGAATGTGTACCAGCCGAAGCCCAGCACCGAGAGATAGAAGAGCGGCGCGAGTTTCTTCGCCCAGCCGAACAGGGAAAGCCCGTTGCGCACGCCCGTGATGAAAACGGCCACCGCGCCCGTATACCGGCCCAGCAGGATGAAATGCACGCACAGCGTCATGGCCTGAATCATCAAAAGGATTTTCAGGTTGATGTCTTTCTTCTGCAGGAAGGACGCAACCCCGAGCGCGAAGGCGACAAAGCCGATGGTCTGGGCGATGATTTCCGTTGTGGTCATCTTGCTAGTCTGTCATTGCGAGCGCAGCGAAGCAATCCATCTAATCATTGTCATCCCGAGCGAAGTCGAGGGATCTCATGAGATTTCTCCACTCCGCTACGCTTCGGTCGAAATGACAGCGGGAAGAAACCGTCATTGCGAGGAGGGCGCAAGTCCGACGCGGCAATCTAGTCTTTATCTGGATTGCTTCGCTACGCTCGTAATAACTTCGCATGTTTATGCCACTCCAGGAGCGGGTGGAGTTGGCAAATGCGGTCGTTGATCTATGGCGATTTGCAGTTCTGCTACAAAGTATTTAATTTTTTCCCGGGCTTCGGCTGTGGCACCAATTGTTTTATCTGCGAGCCATTTTGTCAGCGAATAAGCAGTCTGATGCATGTCCTGATTAGATTGCACCATTGTTGATCCGTCTGGACCTGTGGTTGTCACCGTTAAAAAATCTATTTTGCGATCTCCCGCAACGTAAAATCCATCAATCTGATAATCCGACCTTATACAAAGCCCGGTTAATTCTGGAGCTCCGCGGCGAGATTTCCCTATGACTAGATATATTTGACCTTCGCCATTGCCTAGTTGTTGTACATTTTGAAGAGGATATGTGGCGCCCGAGTGATGCATTTCACCATTTTCAGGAAAATGCTTTTGCCACAGATTTGTGAAAATTTGGATATGTGGACGTTGGCTTTCTCTACATTCAAAAACATCTACCAAATTTGTCATTATACTCTCCTTGGTTTTTTAATTTTGTCATGCCCGCCTTGTGCGGGCATCCGGACCCCCGCACAGGGCGGGGGTGATAGGAGACGTTTACGCCGCCGGAGCAACTGGCGCGGCTTGTGGAATTGTACGCGGCTGTGCATCCAATGCTGTTTGCAGGTCGACGACGAAGGCTTTGAGCTTGTGCTTTGCCTCCTCGCTTGCTTCGCTAAGATAGGCGCGTTCGCCCAGCCATTGAACCGTAGCATGAATGGCTTGATAGGAATCCATATCCGTTTCGCTTTGTATATGGCCGGAAAACGTTTTCTCCAGCGCAAGAACGCCGTTGGCCTTTTGGTAGATGTCAATGCGATGAAAAGAAAGCACC
>QFQB01000098.1 GCA_003241475.1 Micavibrio aeruginosavorus | reverse complement strand
AACTTCTGCGCGCGTTCGAAAGTTTTAGGTGTTGCTTCTGGCATTGCTTTCGCACGTGCGTGTACGGGATTTTGTACTATGACGGCACCACCCATATCCTGAATTTGCTTGGAACCTTTCGCGCCATCACTATTGGCGCCAGTTAAAACAATAGCAACGAGATTTTTCCCAAAGGCATCAGCAGCGGTTTCAAATAAAAGGTCTATAGAAGGACGAGAGAAGAAGACGGGCTCCTCGGCAGATAGTGATAGGTGTCCTGATTTTTCAACCAACATATGATAATCCGCTGGAACAAAATAAACTGTTCCAGCGCGTAATGGAATTTTGTCTTCAGCTTCGATAACTTTTATTTTGCAACGCAGTTGCATCAACTCCGCGATTAGGCTTTTTTTCTCTGACGGCAGGTGGACAACGATCATCACTGGAAAGGGGTAGTTTTCTGGTAAGAATGGCAGAATAGTCGATAACGCTTGAAGGGCACCCGCAGAGGCCCCGATCACGATAGCTTTTTGTAACGTATCATTTTGAATATCGTCATTCATGATCCGGACTTTCTTTGATAAATCCTTTCTTCTCGTATAAATTCTTCAAAGGCATCGGCATGCGCGGAAAATCGCAGGCTTTCTTTGGCGCCAAGACCTAAAAACCCCTTTCGGATTAATGAATTTCTAAAAAGCCCTATCGCGCGGTCTTGAAAATCACGGTCGAAATAGATCAGAACGTTGCGGCAAGAAATGAAATGCATCTCGGCAAAAACATTGTCGGTAACAAGGCTATGGTCCGAAAATACGGTGCGTTCGCGCAGTGTTTTATCAAATGTTGCTGCGCCATAGGCTGCCGTATAATATTGCGAAAGTGATTTTTTCCCGCCGGATTTTTGGTAATTCTCCGAGAACAGTTGCATGCGGTCAAGCGCATAAACGCCAGACTCTGCGCGTAGCAACGCTTCATGATTTATGTCTGTCGCATAAAACATAGTGCGGTCTTCAAGGCCTTCTTCGCGAAATAGGATGGCGAGGGAATAAAGCTCTTCACCCGCACTACAACCTGCAACCCATATTCTAAGTGATGGATAGGTTCGAAGATGTGGCACTACATGCTCGCGTATGGATTTGAAGTAATGTGGATCGCGAAAAAGTTCGCTGACCTGGACCGTCATAAAATCTATCATACGCGGAAAGACGGTCTGATTTTTCAGGATGAGGTCTTGTAGTTGCGAAAAACTATCGCATTGAAAATGCGTTCTTGCCAAGCTAAGGCGACGTTTAAGAGAGGCCGGTGAATATCCACGAAAATCATAATGATATTTGTGGTAAATGGCCTCCAGCATAAGTTTGATTTCCATGTCCTCGACTGACATGGAAGAATCTTTTTTTATCGTGGCATCCATACGCGCACCAACGACAAGAGTTTTTCGACATCAAGAGGTTTCGCCATGTAATCATTGGCGCCTGCATCCAGACATTTTTCCTGATCGTCGCGCATGGCCTTTGCGGTTAGCATAATAATGGGAAGTTTCTTCCAGTCTTTATTCTTTCTGATTTCCCGTGTCGCGCTTAGGCCGTCCATTTCGGGCATCATGACATCCATAAGGATTAGGGAGATGGGGTTGTCGTTTCCGGCATTTTTCATGGCTTCGAGCGCTTCACGTCCATTGCGGGCGGTCTGCACGATGGCACCGCGCGGCTCCAGAATATTGGTCAGGGAATAGATGTTGCGAATATCATCCTCGACAATCAGAATTTTTTTCCCCTCTAGAACGGCATCGCGGTTGTGAGATAGTTTGAGCATGTTTTGTTGCTCGGGCGGCAGCTCTGATACGACCTGATGCAAGAAGAGCGTGACTTCGTCTAAAAGGCGTTCTGGCGATTTTGCTCCTTTGATGATGATGGACTTGGAGTAACGGCGTAGTTTTTGCTCAGCATCCTGTGAAAGATCCTTTCCCGTATAAACAATGACAGGAGGGAAAGAATAATCGTCTTCTTTGCTTAGCGTCTCTAAGAGGCTGTAGCCACTTGCATCTGGTAACGTCAAATCAAGAACCATGCAGTCGAATGTCGAGCTTTTAAGATTTTCTAGACAATCCGCCGCCGTTCCTACGGCAACAATCTCCACATCTTTGGACGCAAGAAGCTTTTTTATAGCTTCGCGTTGCGTCTTGTCGTCTTCAACGATCAGAACGCGGTGCATCTTTTGTTGCAGGCGCCCCTCGAGTTTTTTAAGAACATCGGAAATCTCTTCGCGTTTCACAGGCTTCAGCATGTATCCTACAGCGCCGAGAGAGAGGGCCGTTTGTGCGTAGTCATTGGCTGAAATGACATGCACCGGAATGTGGCGGGTCTGGGTGTTGCGTTTAAGCCGGTCCAGAACGGAAAGACCTGAATTGTCGGGCAAGCCGACATCAAGAATGACGGCGCTGGGTAAATATTGTTTAGCGGTAATCAGGGCCTCTTCGGCGGTTGAGGCAATGAGGCAATGAAAGCCAAGCTCTTGCGCCAAGCTATAAAGAATTTCTGCGAAGCTGGCATCGTCTTCGACGACGAGGATAGTGCGGCTGTTTTTCTGAATGGTATTTCGATCATTATTGTGGGAACCGATGTTTGCAATGGCTTTTTCTGACGTATCTTCATTGGGCCATGTTTCTATTTTATCAATCGTGCCTTGACCAAAAGAAATAGGGACCATCAACGTAAACGTACTTCCTTTTCCTTCTTCACTTTCAAGACGAATGGAAGATTTTAGAAGACGTGTTAACTCGCGCGTTATCGACAGCCCCAAACCCGTACCGCCGTATTTTCGGCTGATCGTGCCGTCCGCTTGGCGGAAAGCTTCGAAAATAGTTTGTTTATGTTCTTCACTGATTCCTATTCCTGTATCGATGATGCTGAAAGAAACATGATCTTTTCCTGCCTGTGCGGCTTTGATTTCGACAGAGCCACTACTTGTGAATTTAACGGCATTCGAAAGCAGATTTTTAAGAATCTGCTCCAATCGCAAACGATCCGTCTCTATAATTTCTGAACAGTTTTCATCCACCGTGGCTTTAAATCCAATATCCTTATTCTTTGCCATCGGAGCAAACATCCGGCTCATATCTTCTATCATGCGCGAGATACGGACATTTTCCGGATGGATATCCATGTGACCGGCTTCAATTTTGGAAAGATCGAGAATGTCATTGATGAGCGTCAGAAGGTCGTTGCCGGCAGACTGAATGGTTTGGGCGAATTTGACCTGTTCAGGCGTAAGATTGCCGTCCGGGTTATCGGCCAGCAATTTCGCTAATATGAGGGAGGAGTTTAGGGGGGTCCGTAATTCGTGACTCATATTAGCGAGGAAATCAGACTTGTACTGACTTGCCTGCTGGAGTTCGTGTGCTTTTACGCTAACGGCTTCGTTTGAACGGCTCAAATCGTCACGTTGTGTTTCCAGCATTTGCGCCTGTTCTTCCAGTTGCGCGTTTGTTTGCTCCAGTTCGGCTTGTTGCTGTTCGAGGCGGCTTTGCGATTCTTTCAACGCACGGCTTTGCTCTTCCAATTCCTCGTTCGAAACACGCAACTCTTCGCTTTGGGATTGTAATTCTTCAGCTTGGCGTTGTGTTTCTTCAAGCAAATTTTGCAAACTTGCGCGGTAATCGGCAGCGCGCACGGCAACGCCGATAGCCTCGGATGTATTTTGGATCAATTGTAAAGCCAAGGGTGACAGGACATCGAAAGACCCCATTTCTATGACGGCATTGACAGTCCCATCAGTTAGAATAGGAGAAACAATCAGATGTTTGGGCTTTTCGTTGCCGAAAGCGGAGCCCGTTGTTAGGTAACCTTCCGGTATATCATTTAATATAAATGCTTTGCGGTCTTTTGCGGCTTGTCCCAATAAGCCGTCGCCTATCTCGAATCTTTCGGGTAATTTTGCGTTGTGTGGTACGCCATAAGTGGCGGATCGACGGAACCCTCCGCCGCGTTTAACGAAAAACGCACCGACGGGCATATCAAGATAATCCGCATAAAATTTCAAAATTTTTTCGCCAAGCTGGTCTATCGTCAGATCGCCCAGAAGAGCGTTGGCAATGCCGATTTCGCCGTCTTGTAGCCATTGTTGCCTGCGGCTTGTGTAGGCAGAGCGTTGTAACAGCCATGCTACAAGCAGACTTAAGAAAGCGCCGCACATAGCGGAGAGAACACCGCTGGTTAGCGTGCTTTTAAAGGATGCGTCCATTCTATCGATACGTCCGGCGCGAAGAGATTTTTCTTCAACCGTGAGTTCACCCAGAAGCTGGCGGATGGAATCCATTGCCGCCTTGCCTTGATCCGTTATGATGATGGAATAAGCGGCGTTGAAATTTTTGGTTCGGCGAACATTGATGGTGTCTTCCAGTTCGCGTAGTTTCAAATTTACATTATTCTCTATCGCGGCGACGGATTCCTGATATTTGGGATTATCAATTCTTCTGCTACGCAGATCCTGTAATGTCAGAGTGATTTGTTTACGGGCTTCCGTGTAAGGCTCGAGATAGCTCTGCTCGCCTGTAATAATATAGCCTCGTTGTCCGGTCTCCGCGTCTTTCATGAGCGAAAGAAGCGAGTTGTAAGAGAGTAGCATTTCATGCGTTCTGGTGACCAACGCAGTGCTTTCGCGCAAATCTTTGACATTGTTGACAGCCAGATAGCCTGTAACGATGAAGAAAAACAGAACGGCGACAAAGCCCATGGCTATGGGAATGTTTATCTTCATTTTCTGGGAGACCTTATTTTTTTTCATGGGCATATCCGTTCGGCTTGTTTACGCGCGGGCAGAATAAGGAAAATCCTGTGTAACAGGGACCGCGCCATCCTGAAAGCATAAATATTTCTTTCTAAATGTTTAAAGCAGACTCAACGAAAAAAGCCGTAAAAAATTCCTTAAAATTTGACATTGAAAGAAAATATAAAAACTTTGACATAATATTTCCCATAACGATATCCTGATATAAGAAGAATAAAAAAAACATTCGGGGTAATCATGTTCGGGGTAAATCTTTCAGGCGCGGAGTTCGGCTCCGGCGTCGGCACTTATGGCTGGACGTATATCTATCCATCCGCTTCCACCATCCAGTATTACGCAGATCAGGGCATTGATAGCATACGTCTTCCTTTTAAGTGGGAGCGCATACAGTCGGAACCTTTTGGCGAGCTTAATCAGGCCGAGGTTGCGCGCATCAAGACCTTTCTTGACAATGCGCAGGCCGCCGGCATGAAAGTCGTGCTCGATGTGCACAACTTCGGTTCCTATAACGGCAATTCGCTGGGCACGGAAAAACTGCCTACGACGGCTTTGGGTGATCTTTGGGCCAAAATTGCGGCGGAATTCAAGGATCATCCTGCCGTTGAAGGCTATGGGCTGATGAACGAGCCCGTCGGTTTGCCGACCAAGGAAACATGGCCGACCGCGGCGCAGGAAGCGATCGACGCTATCCGCGAAGTGGATTCCGATACGGCGATCTATGTCATGGGCTATGGCTACGGCGCGGCGCAGAACTGGCTCAAAGACAATGACGGTCTGAAAAACCTTGTCGATTCCGGCAACAATCTGGTTTTTGAAGCCCACCAGTATTTCGATCGCTACACCAGCGGCTGGTACGCCGGAACCTACGATTCCGAAGGCGCCTATGCGGATGTCGGCGTTGACCGTCTCCAGCCGTTCATCAAATGGCTGGAGGACAACAACCTGAAAGGCTATATCGGTGAATACAGCGTGCCGGACAATGATCCCCGCTGGCTGACCGTCATGGATAATTTTCTGGCGGAACTGGCGGAACACAATATTCCGTCCGCATATTACGGCGCAGGCCCGTGGTGGGGAAACTACCCCATGTCGCTGGAGCCGGACGGCGGTATCGAAGCTGTGCAGTTGACGCTTTTGAAGCAGCATATCGCCCTTTACAACAACTCCTTGGCTGAACAGGAAGAGGAGACGGAACAATCACCTGTCGCCGAAGAGCCCGTTATAATTGCAATCCCCGAAAACATGATGATGGGTACGCTACGTGCGGAAACTCTGGAAGGGTTACAAGGCCATATAAATATCATCCGCGGCGAAGCCGGAAACGACAAAATTTCCGGACAGGAAATGAACGATGAAATTTACGGCGGCGCGGGCAACGATCTTCTTTACGGGAATGACGGCGACGATGCGCTTTATGGAGAGAATGACAATGACCGCTTGTATGGCGGTGCAGGTATTGACCTTCTGGATGGCGGCGCGGGCAACGACTATCTCTACGGCGGTCAAGACAGCGATACGCTGAGCGGCGGCCTCGGAAATGACGTGTTATATGGAGATGAAGGTGCGGATACACTCGATGGCGGATCTGGCAATGATATCCTGTATGGCGGGGATGATGCCGACTCGCTGAGCGGCGGCGACGGCGTTGACAAGCTCTACGGCGAGGCCGGCAACGATACGATCGATGGCGGTACAGGCAATGACTACCTTTACGGCGGGGATGGAGAAGATATCCTGACAGGCGGCGCGGGCAATGATTATCTTTACGGTCAGAACGGCAATGACTACCTCGAAGGAAATGACGGGAACGACGTTCTAGACGGCGGCGACGGCGATGATTTTCTTGCTGGCGGTATAGGCAACGACACCCTAAGAGGAGGTTACGGAACTGACCGGCTTGAGGGCGGAATCGGCGATGACCGTCTGTATGGCGGCGCTGGAAATGATTATCTTCTGGGCGCTGACGGCCGCGATCTCCTGTACGGCGATGCCGATGATGATCAACTAGACGGCGGCGCTGGAAACGATGTGCTTTACGGAGGAACGGGCAATGATGTTCTTTTGGGCGGCGACGACATCGACAAACTCTATGGCGAAGATGGCGACGACGCCTTGGACGGCGGAAACGGTAATGATTACCTTTACGGCGGAAACGGAAACGATATTGTCCTGGGCGGCGATGGGAACGACTATCTTTACGGTCAGAACGGCGACGACCAGATGGATGGCGCCGCAGGCAACGATTCCCTCGATGGCGGATATGGAGACGACACGATTTACGGCGGTACTGGTCTGGATACGATCAGAGGGAACTACGGCAATGACACGATTTACGGAGGCGATGACAATGATCGTCTCTACGGCGGCGACGGCGACGATATCATATACGGCGACGATGGGAATGATTACATGG
>QFQB01000097.1 GCA_003241475.1 Micavibrio aeruginosavorus | reverse complement strand
ATTCCTACGATAAATTCATGTCGATCGGAGAAACGCCTGTGCTGCTCACCTCGCCGTCGATCCGTCCGTTCGTGCGCTCGGTGATCGAACGCTTCCGCCCGTCAACGATCGTTATGTCGCAAAACGAAATCCACCCGAAATCGAAGATCAGAACGCTGGGTCAGGTTTAAGGAAAGAGGAGCACCATCATGAAAATTCTCGTTCACTGGTTTTTATCCGCTGTCGCCGTATGGCTCGTTTCGGAAATCGTGCCGGGCTTTCATGTCGCGAGCCTTGGCTCCGCACTGATCGCCGCCGTCGTCATCGGCCTTGTGAATGCCACGCTGGGACTGGTTTTCAAAATCATCACCTTCCCGCTGGCGGTTGCCACGCTCGGCATCATATGGCTCGTCATCAACGGCGTGATGCTTTTGGTGGCGGCGCAGTTCGTGCCCGGCTTTGCGATTTCAGGTTTTGTGGCAGCGTTTTTCGGCGCGATTGTCTTAAGCCTTGTGAACATGGTTTTGAAAACCCTGTTCCTCGACAAAGAGTAAAAGCCTTTAGGGTGTGCAATCAATCTTGGCGATTTTCTTGGTGCCGTCCCGCACAATGACGGATGCGGACGCCGAGGTGCAGAAACGCTCACGGTAGTTGTCTTCCAGATCGGGGCGGTAATGTTTGTCCTGTACATAGACATCGGGGGCTATGATTTGTTCCGCCGAGCAAGCTGTCATGGCGAAGCTGGCGGCCAAGGCTACCAAAGACTGTTTTTTACTCATGGAACACCCTCTTTGTAAGATAATTACGCGCCTAACCTTATAGTTTAATATTTAGTTATGTCAACATAACATGCCTGCCCCGCCTTGATTTCTCTTCACTTTTTCTAATTTACATATTATAAATACGCCCATGAATTCCAGCATCCAAGCCAAATTAACCGAATTTCTCGACGATCATGTGTTCGCCAAGAGCCAATTCGTTAACAAGAATGGCCATAGTCTGGAATGGCAGGATGGCGCCTACCGCCAGACCTCCGACACGCAATGGCATATGCCGGAAAACCGCCTCGGCGTTGCGGCGGCTCTCGGCATTGCGTTTGCCGCCGCCGCTTTGGGCGCCCACAAGGTTGCGGTAAAAGCCTTTTGGGCCGCCGCCAGTGTCCCCGTCACCAACTTCATCTATTTTCAGGGCAAAGACCGCTTTTTCCAGAGCGAGCCCAACTATTACTTTAATACCAAACCACAATCGGGACCTGCCCCTTGCCTGCCGCCCGAAATCAAGGCCGACCTGCAAACCCGCTGCCGTGATTTTGTGCGGGATTCCCTTGTGCTTACGTCAGGGAATGGCGCTCTTTGGGGTGCTGGCTCTTTTCTCGTTGCAAAATTCATTACCTCCGGCGACATGAAAACCAGCCTTGCGGCCGGATTGGTAACGGGCGGAATCGCGGGCGTCACCACACTAACGGAAGTCTGCGTCAAATCCTGGTCCGCTTATGCCGCCCTGAGCGGCCGCTGGGACGTGTTGACAGAATTGCCAAAAGAAGCCCCGCGCTCGGAAGAAAAAGTCCCCGCCTCCGGCTATTTGCCCCTGCCTAAGCATGCGCCTGCCATTTAACGGCGGACAAGTATAGACATAAACTTGATATCACGTTACCGTTTGGTACACTGATTCCGAAAATAAGTATAATTCCTCACTGATTCGAAATGTAACCACCCATGCGGCTAAAATCCTTTACGGCAAGCACGATGAAAGAAGCCCTGCAAATGATCCGCGAAGCGCTTGGCGAAGACGCCATCATTGTCTCCACGCAAGAACTGCAAGGTGGTAAAAGTGTGCGCGTGACCGCCGCCATCGATAAGGACACCGAGGCAACCATGCCACGCCCGCTCGAGGATGACCCGTCGCAGGACGACTGGCAATACATGAACGATGACGACGAAGCGACTGTTGTAGAAGAAATAACCGAAGTCATGCTCCGTCATGCCGTGCCGGACGAAGTTCTGGATCAAGTCGTATCCATGGTGAACATTATGGGTCTGACGGAATCGCGCAATGCGCTCTTCGCCGCCCTGCAAAATCTATTTGAATTCAAACCACTTCCGCAAAAAACCTACGGCAAGCCTTTAATGCTAGTCGGGCCGCCGGGCGCAGGAAAAACGCTCGCCGCCGCCAAGATCGCGGCACGCGGCGCATTGACGGGTCTTCGCATGGCGGTCATCACCACTGACACCGTGCGCGCGGGCGGTGTGGAACAGCTTGAAGCCTTTACGCGCCTTATGAAGATTGATTTGAAAAAAACCTCATCGCCCAAGGACTTGAAGGAAAAACTTACCGAGATCAAAGGCGTCGATCAGATCATTATTGATACAGCGGGCGTGAACCCGTTCGATCCGGAATCGGTGAAACTTCTTGCTCGTCTCATCCATGCGGCGGACTGCGATCCTGTTCTTGTCATTCCCGCAGGGCTGGACGCCGATGAATCCGGCGAGATCGGGCGCGTGTTTTCCACCATCGGCGCGAAGTCGTTGCTTGCCACGCGTGTGGATGTCGCCCGCCGCCTCGGCTCGCTCCTTTCCGCTGCCCATCATGGTGGCCTGAGTTTTGCAGAAGTATCGAACACGGCAAAAGTGGCCGATGGGCTCGCCCCCATGTCCGCCAAACGCCTGACACAAATGTTGATGCCGCGTGCCGAAGACGTATCGGCCCTCGCCAATGTAAGAAAAGCAGGATAGACTCCATGTCTGATATGACGATTGAGAGAAAACCAGAAGACGCCCAGCCCGCCGCCCCTATTTTCCGGCGCGGCAAAAACATCATCGCCGTTGCTTCTGGCAAAGGCGGCGTTGGGAAAACTTGGTTTTCGATAACCCTTTCCCACGCACTTGCCAAAGCGGGCAAAAAAGTCCTGCTGTTCGACGGCGATCTTGGATTGGCGAATGTCGATGTGCAACTCGGCCTGATGCCCAAGCGCGATCTCAACGATGTGATCCGCGGCCGCCTCGGTCTGGACAAAGTGACCCAGCGTTATGAGGAAGGCGGTTTCGACATCGTCGCGGGCCGTTCCGGTCAAGCCTCGCTGTCCGCCCTGCCATCACAACGCCTCACCCTACTCCGCGATCAATTGCTCGAAGTCGCCAATTCCTATGATGTCGTGATCCTGGATCTTGGCGCTGGCGTCGACCGTACGGTGCGCATGTTCTCTGCCACCGCGACAAAAACCTTGCTGGTTGCAACGGATGAGCCGACCTCGCTCACCGATGCCTATGCCTTCATCAAACTCGGCTCCGCCGCAGGCATGTCGAAGAATATTTCCATCGTCATCAATCAGGCGTCCAGCACGCACGAAGGCGAACGCACCTATAAAACGCTTTTGAAAGCCTGCGAGAATTTCCTGCGCTTGTCCCCGCCGCTTGCCGGCATGGTCCGCGCCGATGTCCGGGTAAAAGATTCCATCCGTCACCAGACGCCGATCCTGATCCGCTCCCCCAACGCGGATGCCGCTACGGATGTGCAGAAAGTCGCGCAATTCGTCATGGCGGAGCTGGGCGAACACGCCCGTAAACTGGCCGCCGGCTAATTCCGAACTCTTAACTAGCCGATTAAGGATTTCCCTTTATACTAAAGGGGATGAGTTCTGTTACGCCCACAACGCCCAGCACTACGAAACCTGCCGCCTCCACCGGACAGGTGGTGAAAATCGTCTCGCTGCCCGAAGGATTGCAGAACAATGCGCGAAGCCTTCGCATCGAGGGCGAAGTGGTCGCGCAAAACAAAGACGGATCGGTGCGCATCAAGACCGACCAAGGCACGATCGATATTCAAGCACGCGGACGCCAGCCGCAAGAAGGCCAAAAGATCGAGATTGAAATTCCAGCAGGATCGCCGCCGCGACAGGCAACCGTGCGCCCAGCGCCGACGCCGCAAGTGCCGATCCCACAAACGCCCGTGGCAACGCCACAGTCGACAACAACAGCGCCTTTGCCGCAGACACCTGCGACCACGCAACCGACATCACCGCAGCCAGTTCCGCAAACGCCTGCGGCGACACAGCCTCCGGCGACAAGCGCACCGCTCGATCCGGCAAAACCGTTGCCACCGCCCTTGCCGCAATCCTATCAACCACCGCCGCAAGGCATCCCAACGCAGCCGCAAACATTGCCACCGCTTACCGAAGGGCAGATCGTTCGCCTGCTTCCCATTCCCCCCGCACAGGCGCAAGCCTTGATCCAGCAGCAGCCCGCGATGCCGGTTCAGGCCCCCGTCTTCAGCGCCATATCGCCTGAATCCGTTGTAGCATCCCAACTCGTGCGCGCGACATCGCAAGCGGATTTAATCGCCAAGAGCACGCAGGATTCGCTTTTGAAATCCTCGCTGCAGATTTCAAAGTCCGCGCCGGAATTATCCGCCTTTCAAAAAGACGCGCCATTGTTGACCAACACGCCGCAGGGTTCATGGCTGAAAGCCCCCGGAGCCTTCCCCCCGCCTGCACAGACGAATACGCCGGCGCTACAAGGCGATGTCGATATTGTCGCACCGCAATCTCTGCTGTCCGTTTTGACGGGCGCAACCGGCGCCGATGACGACGGCATCGCGCAATTCATCAAACAAACGATCGCCGCGCCGAATGTCATTCAACTGGATGCCAAAATCATCAATGTGAAAATGCCCGACGTTCAGTTGATGCCCGATGTTGCGCAAGACTCAACGCCGCCGTTGCCAAAAAACGCGGGCGCGGAATTTTTGAAAACATCTGTTCCCTCGCCGCTCGCAACCGATGCGAAACCCAGCATCGTGACCGGAATTGTCACAGGATTTACGGCGCAAAACCTGCCGCTGGTCAGCATCAAATGGCCGACAGGGAATATCTCGCAAAATTTTGTCCTGCAATTCGCCGCCGGAAACCTCGAAGTCGGAAGCGAATTGATCCTGCAGCCGCAGCCCGCCAATCCCGCGCTCGGAAAGGCAGGCATTGCCTCTATTCTTTCGTCATGGCCGCTTTTCGATGCCGCGCCGCTCTGGCCCGTCATGGACGATATCTATCAAACGCTTTTGCAAACATCGCCCGCACTGGCGCAAGCGATGGCGCGGGTCAGCCCTTCGCCCGCCAACGGATCGCAACTTGGCGCGGCGGCGATGCTGTTTGTCGCCACCGTGCGCGCCGGCGATTTTACAAACTGGCTCGGCGATAAAAAACTCGAAGCCTTATCAAAGATCAGCAAAGCCGATCTGGCCTCAAAACTCTCGCAAGAAGGCAATGCCGTCAACCGCAGCAATGCGGATGCACCTGCCAATGACTGGAAAACCTACCCGCTACCGCTACTGTGGCAGAACGAGATTTCAAAAGTCATGTTCCATGTCCGCCATGAACCGCACGACAATGAAAAAGATAACAAGGACGGTGCAACGCGCTTTGTGATGGATTTATCGCTCACGCGCATGGGTGATGTGCAATTGGACGGGCTTGTGCGTGGCAAACGCCTTGATGTTGTGATCCGCACGCAACTCCCTATCAGCCTCTCGATGCAGGATGCCATGCGCACGGCCTATGCCAAAGCGCTCGATGGCACGGATGTTTTCGGCGATATCGGATTTCAAAGCGATGTGAAAAACTGGTTGCGCGTGGAAAAGCGCGAGGATCATCTGGGCGTTTCCGCCTAATATTATTCTTCGTTGTTGCGGCGGTACCCATCAAGGCCGATTTCGTCCATCTCCCGGCCTTCTTTGTCCGCCTGTTCTTTCTTTTCCGTTTTCTCGCGTTCGCTTTGCACGATCTCGATGCGCTTCATGTTGGCGAAGGCTTCGCGGACATCGTCCTGCGCTATCTGGATGCGCACTTCCAGTTTTTTCTTTTCCTCGTTCATTCTTTCCAAAGAGCGATGGATGTTTTGGGAAAAACGCCCGAAATAGGCATACATTTCCAGCGTGCCGTTGTTATCGAGCACAGCACGCTCTTCTTTCAAACGGTCCATCAATATCTGCTTGTTTTGTTCGATCATCTCGATGTGGCGGTAAAGTTCTGCCAACACTTTTTGCTTTTCATCGACATTGTGACGGCGCAGTTTGATAAGCGATTTCAGATTTGCCATGGCTCACCTTAAATCTTCTTGCGCGGCGGAACGGGAAATCCTTTTTGAAATTCCTGGGACTGCTGCGACGGCTGGTCGCCCGTGTAAGGCAAGCCTAGAATTTGCGCCAAACGCGCGAAGGATTCATCGATGGTGTTCGATTCCTCTTTGTTCTGCCGCATGAAGTCTTCAAGCGCGGGATAGCGCGCAATGGCTTCATCCACTTCTTTGTCCGTGCCTTTGCGGTACGCGCCAAGACGAATAAGTTCGGCCATATCCTCATACCGTGAAATCAACTGACGCGCTTTGGTGACGATGATGTTTTGCTCCTGCGATAAACATTTCGGCATCGCCCGCGATACGGATTTCAAAACATTGATGGCGGGATAACGTCCCCGCGCCGCAATCGCGCGTTCCATGACAATGTGACCGTCGACGATCCCGCGCACCGCGTCCGATATCGGCTCGTTCGTATCATCGCCCTCGACAAGAACAGTAAAAAGTCCTGTAATATTGCCTTCACCGACAACGCCGGGGCCTGCCCGTTCCAGCATGCGCGCCAGTTCGCCGAAGGTTGTCGGCGGATAACCTTTGGATGTCGGAGGTTCTCCGGCACTTAGGCCAATCTCGCGTTGCGCCATCGCAAAGCGCGTGACGGAATCCATCAGGCATAAAACTTCGCGTCCCTGCCCTCGAAAATATTCCGCGACCGCTAATGTCATATACGCCGCTTGACGACGCATCAACGCAGGCTCATCCCCCGTGGCTACAATGACGACAGAACGTGCCAAGCCGTCTTCACCCAGATCGTCTTCCAAAAATTCCTGTACCTCGCGGCCACGCTCACCAACCAGACCGATCACGGTGACATCGGCCTCGGTATATCGCGCCATCATCGACAACGTCACAGACTTACCGACACCCGATCCTGCGAAAATCCCCATCCGTTGCCCATGACAGGTGGAAAGAAACGTGTTCACGCACCGCACGCCCAGATCGAGTTTTTCGCCGACGCGCTGCCGCGCATGCGGCAACGGCGCCTTGTTTTTTAAAGGGATCGCTTTGGCTCCCTGCATCATCGGGCCTTTGCCGTCGATGGGTTCGCCCAGCGCATTGATAACGCGGCCCAGCCAGCGATCATCCGGATATACCGCCGCTTCGGATTTTTGAATGACGGCGGGGCAGCCC
>QFQB01000096.1 GCA_003241475.1 Micavibrio aeruginosavorus | reverse complement strand
GACGCTCGTTTATGGCGATGATTGGATGAGCTATGATCCTGAATGCGACAAATCTCTTCGCAATCACTACAAGCACGACAAAAAATAAAGTCGCATATATCCTCTAAATGCAAATGCCTATCTGCATTAATTTTAAGGCGGCTTGATTGCGAATTGACTTCACGCGACCAGATTTTTGGACATTTGCTGTACCTCTTGCGTGTATTGGTTCGACACCTCCATCGAGGTGAGAATATGCTTAAGGTTTTCATCGACCTCGCTACAGGCGATCGAAGCCGTTTGCATATGAGAAGACATTTCGCTGGTAACGACGCTCTGTTCTTCAATAGCGCTGGCCACACCGGTAACGCTTTCCTGAATTGAATTTATGGCGGTCTTGATGGCGGAGAGGGATCTCACAACGCTACCGGAAACATCCTGCATTCCGCTGATTTCGGAAGAGATTTTGTCGGTTGCTTGCCCCACTTGTGTGGCCAGGTTTTTTACCTCGCTGGCAACAACGGCAAAGCCTTTTCCCGCCTCACCTGCGCGTGCTGATTCTATGGTTGCATTGAGGGCCAGAAGGTTGATCTGGTTGGCAATGTCCTGAATGATATTAACGATGCCGCCCATTTGTTCCGCCGTCCTAGATAGGGCCTGGGTTGATTTGTCTGCCTGATCGGTCAAATCGATAGCTTGTTCGATGGATATTTTTGAGTGTGACATGCTTTCGGATATTTCGCGTATCGAGCTATTTAATTCTTCTGCTCCTGCCGCAATTGTTTGTACGGTTGTTGCTGCTTGTGTAGAGGCCAATGCCGCAGAGGTTGTCTGACGACTGGCATTTTCAATCGCGTGAGCAATGCTACCGAGATTCTTATCGACCATTTCTCCGACCCGGTATTTTTCAGTACGGGATTGAACCTGCTTAGTTATATCCGTTGCATATTTCACAACCTTGAAGACATTTCCGTCAGGGTCAAAAATGGGATTGTAGGAGGCTTGAATCCAGACCTCTTTCCCGGCTTTGCCAATACGTTTGTACTCAGAGGCCTGGTATTGCCCTCTGCGCAATGCCTCCCAGAAATTATTATAATCCTGTGATGCGGCATATTCTCTTTCGGCAAACATACTGTGATGCTTCCCCTGTATTTCTTCCAAGGTATAACCCATAGCGGAGAGAAAATTGCCGTTCGCCCAGATGATATGTCCTTGCAACGTGAAGGTAATAACTGCTTGAGATTTTCCTATGGCCTCAATTTGGCCCTTATAGTCGGCATTTTGCACGATTTGTTCCGTAATGTCAGTAGCGTATTTGACGACTTTGTATGCCTTGCCGGATTTGTCAAAGATGGGATTATAGGATGCTTGAATCCATATTTCTTTCTTATTGTTTCCAAGTCGTTTGTATGTGGCGGCTTGAAATTCCCCCTGACGCAAAGAGTTCCAAAAATTCCTGTAATCGTCGCTAATCTCATAGGGCGGTTCTACAAACATGCGATGATGTTTTCCTACAATGTCGCCCAGCGAATAGCCTACCGCATTAAGAAAATTTGCGTTTGCATATTGGATGATGCCATCGAGGTTAAATTCAATCACGGCTTGTGACTTGTTTAGAGCAGACAATTTTGCAGACATTTCATGATGTTCAGGCGATTTAAAAAATACCATGCGTCGCTCCACAACGATAGGGTGAACAGAAGTAACGCGCTAATCCGATAGCACGTTAAAAAAACGGGATAATTTGGTATAAATGGCTAAGTATATTTAGGCTTCAAGTCTTCGCTCACGCGGTTGGACATGAGTACAAATGTAACCATAAATTGATATTGAGTCTAGGAGGTATTTCAATTCTGGATTGTAAATAGCGATTGTATACTATCCAGACGCGAAAAACCCTCGAAAAAATCGAGGGTTATCCTGTGGAAAATTTTTGTGTGAAAAAAGATCTAAAGGGCTCTTAGGTTTTTGTACATTTCCTGACCTTCGTTTGCGAACTCATTGGAGACTTCCATCGATGTTAGAATTTCCCGCAGGTTATTGTCGACATCGCCGCAGGCAACAGACGCTGTCTGCATATTGGATGAGATCTCCATTGTAACAGCGCTCTGTTCCTCGATAGCGCTGGCGACGCCTGTTACACTTGCTTGTACGGCTTCGATGGAGTGCTTGATGGCGGCAAGGGCTGAAACAACCTCAGTCGATATTGCCTGCATGCCGTTAATCTCTTGGGAGATTTTATCTGTCGCTTGTCCCACTTGAGTTGCAAGGTTTTTAACTTCACTGGCGACAACGGCAAATCCTTTACCTGCCTCGCCAGCGCGGGCTGACTCAATGGTGGCATTCAAGGCTAGCAAGTTGATCTGGTTGGCGATGTCTTGAATGATGCGGACAATTCCTCCCATCTCTCCGGCAGCATGGCTCAATTGCACCGTAGCCCTGTCTGCGGCGGCGGTTTGCTCAATAGCGTTATCCACTTCTTGGCGCGATCTAGCCATGCTTTCGGCAATTTCACGGATGGAGCTGTTCAATTCTTCTGCGCCTGAAGCGATGGTTTGCACTGTGGCAGAGGCTTGAGTTGCAGCACTGGCGGCAGAGCTTGATTGTTCCGAAGCGTTGCGCACGGCGCTAACGATCTTTCCAAGATTGGTGTCAACAAGATTGCCGATACGTTCGCCTTCTTCACGTTTTTTAATTTGGTCTGTGATGTCTACGGCATATTTTATAACTTTGTAGACTTTGCCGTTCTTGTCGAGAAGGGGGTTGTAGGATGCTTGTATCCATACCTCTCTACCTCCTTTTCCAAAGCGTTTGAATTCATCTGCCTTAAATTCCCCAGCCCGCAAATCTTCCCAAAACTGTGCATAATCCCTGCTTTTGGCGTAGGTAGGATCAACGAAAAGACTGTGATGCTTGCCGCGAATTTCATCTAATGTGTATCCTATGGCGCCTAGGAAATTCCCGTTTGCAGTCAAAATCGTTCCATTAGGCTGAAATTCAATAATGGCTTGTGAGCGAGAGATTGCATCGGCTAGCGCTGCGTAATCTTCGTTTTGTAGGCGAAGGTTCGCATCTTGCCATTCAACGAATGTGCCTAGACGCTTGCCGTTTTTATCTAGCAATGGACCTGCCTTTAAATCGAACATATTTCCCCCAACATTGATGGTGGCGTTGTGTTTCGATTTCATCGCGCTGAGCATGCCTTTCTGATGCTCGGGATTTTTGTGAAAAATATCGATATTCTGACCGATAAGATTTTCCACGCGGAAATGTGGAAGATCTTTTTGAATGGTTGATTCTGACTGTTGTAGAAAGGCTCTGACGGCCTTGTTCATGTAGACAATATTGCGTTCGGCGTCAGCAACCATGATGTTTGCGCTGATGTCGTCAAGTGTTTGTAGGAGGGAATGGGAATCGTATGAGGGGTTTTTAAAGATCATAGCCATAAACCTTTTGAAGATTGTTAGACCTGAGCGGGGTTTGAAAATTCCGCTCTAATAATAAATAATCACAACAATTCAATATGTTGTAAATCGCATTACAATTGTATTCATAAAGTATACGATCGTAAATATTTGACCGTTTTAGTCCGAATTAAAGTAAATATATGTATAAATATTTGTAAATAGCTCTATATAGAGTTTGTATGATTTAAAAAGAGTATTATTACAGGGGATGACCTGCGATGTCCGTAGGCACGGGACAACATTTTGCCAAATGACATTGAAACGAATCGGTAGAAGGATTGCTGCTTCGAGAAAGAAGCGGGGAATGACGCAGGAAGATTTGGCCGGGGAGGCGGAAATTGACCGTTCCTTCCTGTCGGAAATAGAAAACGGCCATACGAATCTGTCGGTCGAAACGCTCAGAAGAATAGCGTACGCTTTGAGAATTAAGCCATCGGAGCTTCTGGACGATTGAGTGCTTGGCCCCCGAAAGGCTCACTATCCCGATGACATTTCCCGTTGTGGCTGTTACATAAGTGGGTATGACCATCCCACCGCGTTTTCTAGACGAACTTCGCTCCCGCATCACACTTTCCGATGTGATACGCAAACATGTGCGGCTGACGCGTGCGGGGCGTGAATTTAAAGGGTGTTGTCCATTTCACAACGAAAAGACACCTTCGTTCTACGTGAATGACGATAAACAGTTTTTTCACTGTTTTGGATGCGGTGCGCACGGGTCCGTGATTGATTTTATGATGCGTCATGACAACCTATCATTCCCTGAGGCGATAGAAGCATTGGCCGCTACGGCAGGTATGCAGGTCCCCAAAAGCAACCCGGAAGACATCGAAAAGGCCAAGAAGGAGAAGAGTCTCTATAGCCTCATGGACGATGCTGCAAAATGGATGGAAGGCCAATTGCGCCAGCCCGCAAACAAAGTGCCGTATAATTATGTGCGCGAACGCGGTGTATCGGATGAAGTTATGGGGGGATTTCGCATCGGCTATGCCCCGGCCGATATGCAAGCCATTCGAAAACATCTGGCGAGCCTTGGTTATACAGATTCCCAAATGATCGAAGCGGGTGTTTTGAAAACATCTGAAAAATCAAAAGAACCTTATGCGTTCTTCCGGGAGCGCGTGATGTTTCCTGTTCCGGATCGGCGAGGGCGCATCGTCGCTTTTGGAGGGCGTGTTTTGCCTGACCATCTTCGTGCGCCTGACCGCGGAGATTTCAAGCCGCCTAAATATATTAACTCGTCTGATACGCCGCTCTTTCACAAAGGCAAGATGTTGTACGGTGAGCCGCATGCGCGTATGGCGGCGGGAGAGGGCCAACCTGTTTTGGTCGTTGAGGGCTATCTGGATGTCATTGGATGCGTAAAGGCGGGATTTCGTGGTGCGGTGGCTCCATTGGGCACGGCGCTTACTGAAGATCAAATTCTTGTATTGTGGAAGATGATACCCGCGGTCTCTAAGGTGCCTGTGCTTTGTTTCGATGGTGATAACGCCGGGAGAAGGGCGGCCAGTCGCGCTTGCGAGCGAATCCTGCCGCTCCTCAAAGCAGACCATAGCGCTAAAATTGCTTTTTTGCCTGAAGGTGAGGATCCGGACAGTCTTATCAAAGCAAAAGGTGCGCCAGCCTTTCAGGCTGTTCTTGATGGCGCTTTCCACCTAGTTGATTTCCTATGGCTGGACCACACGGACGGGCGATCATTCGATACGCCTGAGGAGCGGGCGGGGCTGTCCAAGACGCTGGAGGAGCTTTCCGGGCGTATTGCGGACAGGGCCGTTCAGCATTATTACCGCGAAGCATTTCGCGAAAAAATCAAAAAAGCCTTCGCGCCAGCCGTTCAGCCGCAACAGGTGCGTCAGCCGTGGGCACCCAAGCAATCTTATAATGGGGGGGGTAAATTCGGTAAAAATGCCCCGCCAATGCCAGTTTCACCTTTGAAAAGACCGGATTTTGGCGGAAATGCGCTGTTTTCTGTGGCGTTGTTGGCCTGCGTTATCAACAATCCCGGCATATATCATGATATTGAAGAGGATTTTGGGCACCTGCAGTTTTCTGAAAATAGGCTTGACCGCCTCAGGCAGGCTGTTTTATCTAGCTTGGACCGCGATCCGGCGCTTGACGCAGAAGGGCTTAAGACCCATCTGATAGGGCGGGGATTTGAAGAGGAGCTGGGCCGAATTTTGGCGGATTCTCTTTATACTCATGCGTCCTTTAGTCGTCCGTCCGGAGATACGGTGGCGGTTCTGGAGGGGTGGCGGAAGGCTTGGAAGACCTTGCAGGGGCAGATCGGTCAGGCCGATATGGACCGGGCGATACAGGCGATGAAGGACGATCCCAGCGAGGAAAACGAGAGCCGGTTGAACGCATTGCGTGAAATGCGTCGGATTTCAGAAGGTTAATGCATCAAACTCTTTGAATCGGGCACGAATTCCGGTTTAATGGGCGAATCGGGCGACAGACGGATTGTGAACAGAATAAAATGGCGATGACAAAAAAGACCCCCCCCGCACCAAAGACAGCGGCAACCAAAAAGGTTGCGGCAAAACCGGCCAAAGGCGTGAAGGCGGCGAAAGCTTCCGATAAGTCCAAGGATAGCGAGGGCGAAGAGGCCTCGGAAACAGCCAATACAAATGGCTCCAAAAGTTCATTGCCGCAAATCGTCAAAAAATTGATCTCCAAAGGCAAAGAGCGCGGTTACATCACCTATGATGAACTGAACGCGGCGTTGCCTGCCGAAGATTTTACTTCCGAGCAAATCGAAGACGCCATGTCCACGCTTTCAGATGTTGGTATTCAGATGTCCGACGGCGGAGAAGATGAGGCCGAGGAAGAAGAAAAAGAATCCAAAGGCGGCGATTACGAATCCGGCGGGAATATTTCCTCCGACGATACAGGTCGTACAGATGATCCCGTTCGCATGTATTTGCGCGAGATGGGATCTGTCGAGCTTCTTTCCCGTGAGGGCGAGATCGCGATTGCCAAGCGTATCGAAGCTGGTCGTGAGATGATGATCGGTGGGATTTGCGAATCCCCGTTGGCGATTGAATCTTTGCTTGCATGGTATGAAGCGCTTCAAAAAGGCGACATTCTTCTTCGCGAAGTTATCGACCTCGATGCGACGTACGGCTCTCCGGAGGGTTCGGGCTCGCCTGCTGGTGATATGGACGAACCATCAGAAGAGGGTGGTGAAGGTGAAGGTGGCGAGCAAGACGAAGGTGACAACCCGTCTTTGGCCGCGATGGAAGAAGAGCTTAAGCCACAGGTTTTTGAAACTTTCGGCAAGATCAAGAAAACTTATAAGAAAATGCAGACGGCGCAAAAAGAGCGCCTCGAATTTCTGACGCAAGGTAAAAAAGTTGATCCTGCGTTGGATAAAAAATACGACAAGCTCAAAGCCGAGATGGTTGAGCTAATGAACGAAGTGCGCATGAACAATGCACGTATCGAACAGTTGGTCGAAGCATTGCACAAGGTGAACCGCGAACTCGTCAGCATGGAAGGAAAGCTCCTTCGCATGGCGACCGACAACAAGGTTAAGCGCGAAGAATTTCTCGAGAATTATTACGGTCACGAGCTTGACCCGAAATGGTTGTCGAAAGTACGTAAGCTCGGTAAGAACTGGGAAAAGTTTGCCGAAAAATCTGAAGACAAGGTTCAGGAGGTGCGTGAGCAAATCGGAGTCATTTCCGAAGAGGCAATGTTACCGATTTCCGAATTCCGTCGTATCGCCAGCACCGTTCAAAAGGGCGAGCGTGAAGCCGCACGCGCTAAGAAGGAAATGGTCGAGGC
>QFQB01000017.1 GCA_003241475.1 Micavibrio aeruginosavorus | reverse complement strand
GGTTGAAGAAGTCGATGAAGAAAAAGGCAAGCTTAAGGTTTCCGTTTCCATCTTTGGCCGCGCAACGCCGGTGGAGCTGGAGTACAGCCAAGTTGAAAAACAGTAATTATCTTCAGAATTTTGAAAAACCCCGCAGAATTGCGGGGTTTTTTTGTACTACGAATCTTAACATTTAGTCATTAATTGACATAATTATGATAATTATGTACTTATAGGTCCATGGCTGAAGGCAAATACAGCATTTGTTACGGGGAACGGCTGATCGGCGATCTTGCAGGAGCGCAGGCAATTCGTATGACCAAAAAGGCGCCTTGGCTTGTGGCGCAAGGCAAAGAAGGCGCTTCCCACACTTTCCTGACATTAAAAGATGACAAGGGGCGGGTCGTTCAGGAAATTCACGGCTCCAGTCTGGATACGACGCGCGGCCAACTGGCCGGTGTCATGACGTCGAAAATGGACGAAGAGTGTTTTCAAACCAGAATCCGCGCCAGCATGACTTTATTCAACAGGGCGGTCCGCAGCGATGAATCGCCGCTCGTCAAACTGGTTGCCATTGTTGGTGATGGCACCTCGTCGATGCTGAATTTCCTGAGCCAGCCCGATTCCAATCCGCACGTTTTGTTCGAAGGCAGCCGCGGCGAGGTTTTGCAAAAATGGCGTAAAGCGCTCGCGGCCGCCCATGATATCAACAAGGCCGATTTGCCTTTTACAGCCTATTCTTTTTTACAGCCCGGACAATCCTGCAACTCCGTGACAGGCACGCTTATGCATGTGATGGGTCTGGATGAAAAATTCTACAGCCCGCATGTGCGCATGGGCTTTGGCCGCATGCTCAAAGATGTATTGCACACGCAACCCGATCCATTGAAGTCTGAAGAAGAATTAAAGTCCGACGCGATGGAAAATTTACAAGATTATATGGCCGAGGCTGATGCGCGCTTTACTGCAAAAGGCGTTAAACAGGAGCAATTGGGGCGGCTTCTCTAGTTTGTGCATCTGCGATAATGCAAGCGCGTGCAGCATATGATTTTGTAGAAGATCTTCCGTTTTTATCGTACCTTATGCGGGCATAAACATGGAGGCCATATTGAAAGAACAAATTTTCAAAACGCACAAAGACATGCTGAAAACGCTTGCCAACCGTCACACGCCGCTCGTACCAAAAACAGGTCAGTATATCCAGACGATTGGCCATTACAACGCGGCGACAACCGAGATTATTCGTAAGCCTGCCACCATTACGGCGTAACAGGACTGCGAATTTAAAGGGGCCCGCGAAATCCCCCTTCGCGGGCTTTTTTTATTGCGCTTGTCTGTAGGCGGGTTTAGCAAGAAGGCGGAGCAAGTGCATGATAACCATTCTTTTGGACTATTTTGGGAATCGCCGCGACAAATTAGCCGCCTTTCATTTGGCGGACGCCTTTTATGCCGCCGATCCATTCACGATGGCACGCCGCGATGCTCTGCATGGGCTGATGCAGATCGGCTTGCGCCGCCCGGCGCTGGGGGTGGATTTGGGCGCCCTAGAAGCAAGGCAAGGCCGGATCGAGCACGATTACCCGCTGTCCGAGCATTTCAGCGTATTCGCCGGCTGTAAAAAGCGGCTGGGGCAGATTGCAGCGGAAGATGCTTCCTTAAAGGCTCTGGCGCAGACCCGGGACCTGCGCGGCGTAGCCTTTCAGGTTGTCCGCGACAGGCGGGACATGCTGTGTGCTGAGCGCAGACACCGCGAACTGCCGGCCCGCTGGCGCGCCAATGCCGGATCGTTCCGGGACATGGCAGAGGCACACTATGCCGGACAGGCCCGATTTTCCTTGCAATAGCGGCCAAAAACCCCTAAATGTCCCCCCGTTAAGGATTGTGGGAGGTGACCCAAAGCCCAAAGCCCATTTGGGGGCCGCACCACAAACCTCGTTTAAAACCCTTTTGTTACGAGGATAAAATGGCAAAGGAAATTACAGGTTATATCAACCTGATCATCCCGGCTGGTAAAGCCAACCCTGCTCCGCCGATCGGACCTGCTTTGGGTCAGCACGGCGTTAACATCATGGAATTCTGCAAAGCGTTTAACGCCCAGACAGAAAAATCCGAACCCGGTATGCCGACACCTGTCGTCATCACGGTGTACAAGGACCGTTCGTTCACCTTCATCACGAAGAAGGCTCCGAACACCTACTACATCAAAAAGGCCACGAAGCTGAAATCTGGTTCCAAGACACCGGGCAAAGGCGCTCCTGCAGGCGTGATCAAAAAATCACAACTGCGCGAGTTGGCAAAAGACAAAATGGTCGACATGAACGCGAAAGACCTCGATGCCGCAACACGCATCATGGAAGGTTCTGCGCGCTCCATGGGCATCGAAGTGGTGGAGGGTTAATCATGGTTGCGAACACGAAGAAAAACAAAGCAATCGCCGGTAAAATCGACCGTTTGAAAGCTTACACGGTAGAAGAAGCCGTCAAGGTTTTGAAAGACTGCGCGAAAGACCGCAAATTCGATGAAACCATCGAAGTGTCCTTGAACCTCGGCATCGACCCGAAATACGCTGACCAACAGGTTCGCGGCGTTGTCTCCTTGCCGAACGGCACGGGTGCAAAAGTCCGCGTTGCCGTTATCGCACGCGATGCCAAGGCTGCTGAAGCCAAGGCCGCTGGTGCAGACGTTATCGGCGCCGAAGACCTGATCGAAAGCATCAAGGGCGGCAAGATCGATTTCGATCGCGTTATCGCCACGCCCGACATGATGGGTCTGGTAGGACAGGTTGCCAAGGTTCTGGGTCCGAAAGGCATGATGCCGAACCCGAAACTGGGAACCGTAACGCCGGATGTTAAAAAAGCCGTTGAAGAAGCGAAAGCCGGCTCGATCGAATTCCGCGCTGAAAAGACGGGTATCGTTCAGGCAGGCGTCGGCAAGGCTTCGTTTGATGATAAGAAGCTGGTGCAGAACATCGCCTTCTTCATCGACACGATCCAAAAAGCTCGTCCGACAGGCGCAAAAGGCACGTTCATGAAGAAAGTCACCCTTTCTTCGACGATGGGTCCGGGTTTGAAAATCGACCTCGTTGCTCTGAAAGACGCGGCGTAAGCGTTTCATATAAGGATTAAGCTTCACGCCCCTCTCGTCAAACAGAGGGGCGTATGCGTTAAAGGATGAAGGAGCGTTATATGAGTATTTATGTGAGTGACTTGAACATCTATCCCCTTAAATCCGGCGCGGGCACAAGGGTCGAAAGTGCGAACGTCACCCGAACCGGTTTTGAGGGCGACCGTCTTGCGATGCTCGTTCACGCCGAAGGCGCGAACGCCGGAAAATTCATCACACAGCGCGACCGCGGCTGCGAAAAACTCTCGCGTCTTTTCTCTTACGTTACGCGTAGTATCGACAATTACGCTAATTGTATTTTTGACACGCCGGAAGGCAATATATGGAATGCAAGACTATCACTGCACGATGATCAAATCATTGATACGAAAGTCTTCGCCAGCGATTGCAAGGGCTACAATGTCGGCGATCCGGAAGGGTTTCTCTCGGCCTATATGGGCTTTCCGGTCAATCTGGTCTTATATGCATCGCACACGCCGCGCGTGGTCGACGCCGCGTATGGACGGAAAGGTGACATTGTTAGCTACGCCGACGGCATGCCGTTCCTGATCACTTCCGAACCGTCGCTGCACTCACTGCAGGAACAACTGCCGCAAGATGTTGTGATCGGTATGGACCGTTTCCGCCCGAACATTGTGATTGATGGTAATCTGCCGTGGGAAGAGGATGTAATGCACCATATCCGCATCGGGCAGGTCGAACTGGAAATCGTCAAACCCTGTGCGCGCTGTGTAATGACCACAATTGATCAGGAAACGGGCACGCGCGGCGAAAGCAACGAACCCATCTCTACGCTGACGAAGACACGGCGTGGCAAAGGAGACGGACTGCAGGGCGTGTTTTTCGGCCAAAACGCCGTGCCGCGCATGCTGGGCGAAATCTGTGTGGGTGATGAGGTCAGAGTGCTTTCAACCCGTCCCCTTCATAAGGCTCTGGCAGAAACGCCACTCAGATACGGTCTTTAGGGGCTTGGCGGCGACGCTCTGGGCTATTTTTGAGGATTCTTATTGACGGCGCGGGGAATTTCGCCCTATATACCCCCAACTTCCTGTCCGAGACTGCTGGGCCTGTTAAGGGTTAAATATCCAGCATAGATGGTGAAAAACGAGATTTTCCGGCGGTTTGATCCGCCAGTATTGTCGCTTTTCGACATTGATGGGTTTTGTACAGGATGGCCGTAAAACGCCATCTTTTTTATTTTGAAGGAAAACAAACTATGGCTATGACCAAAACCGAAAAAACGTCGGAAGTCGAAGTCCTGAAGGCGAAATTCGCCGGCAGCGAAGTCCTCTTCCTGACGAAGAACCTGGGTCTGGACGCGAAAGCGACCAACGACCTGCGCGTTGCCGCACGCGCCGCCGGTGTTGACTATCGTGTTGCCAAAAACACGCTGGCCCGCATCGCGATCAAAGGCACCGTCTTTGAAATCCTCGCCGACAAGATGACAGGCCCGACCGGTTTCGTAACCGGAAAAGACCCGATCCAGACGGCGAAAGTCATCGCGGAATTCGCCAAGAAAAACCAGAAACTGGAAATCGTCGGCGGCTTCTTCGAAGGCGAAGTCATGGACGCAAGCGCTGTCGACGCATTCTCGAAGATGCCGACGATGGACGAAATCCGCTCGAAACTCGTTGGCTTGCTGCAGGCTCCTGCTTCGCAGCTGGTTGGCGTTACAAAAGCATACGGAGAAAAAGAGGGCGGCGAAGCCGAAGCCTCCGCTCCCGAAGCCGCCCCTGCGGAATAACCCGATACAACTTCAAACTGATTTTAAAAACTAAGGAGAACTAAAATGGCTGCTAACTTTGATAAACTTGTAGAAGACCTTTCGGCTCTGACCGTGAAGGAAGCTGTCGAGCTGTCCAAACTGCTCGAAGAAAAATGGGGCGTAACGGCCGCTGTTGCTGCGGCGCCCGGCGCCGGCGGCGCTGCTGCTGGTCCGGCTGCTGAAGAGAAAACCGAATTCACGGTTGTTCTGAAAGACGGCGGCGCGAACAAAATCAACGTCATTAAAGAAGTCCGCGCGATTACGGGTCTCGGCCTGAAAGAAGCAAAAGACCTCGTTGAAGGCGCGCCGAAAGACATCAAGGCAGACGTCAAAAAAGACGAAGCCGAGAAAATCAAGAAACAGCTGGAAGATGCCGGCGCGAAAGTGGAACTCAAGTAAGTCTGCTTTTAAACACATTAAACCCCGGGTTTCTGCCCGGGGTTTTTTTAGAAAAGGAGTTTGATATTATGGCATTAGGTTTGACGGAAAAATTCAATCCCGATAAAGACGGGGAAATCAGCTTCGATATCTTAGTGAGTCCCGATGTATCGATCAGAACACTTAAGTGGATAGACAAGCACCTTAACGATAGCGTGTTCGAAATAGGACTTGAATTCACCATTAACCAAGACGAAGAACTTGGTGACTTCATCCTCTTATGGGGCGGAATGGACGCGGCAAAATTCGATTCTTTCATTCGGGAAGTATCCGAGCGGCAGTTGCCAGGAGTTTTGGCAATCGAGAATTTCTGCCCGGGAGAAGAAAGCAAAATGCGCATTAACCTTTTGAAATTGGCGCCTGGTCCAACCATGTTCCCTACTCTAGGTTAACGAAGCGCGCCGGGCCTTAAAACTTGGCGCTTTTTTAAATATATTTGACATAATTAATAATATTTATTAATGTGTGGCATGACCACCTCGGACGAATCCGGCGACATATCTGTAGATCCCGAAGCCAAACGTAGCTTTGGCCACGCTGTCATGTCCTTCATCAGTCGTCGCGACGTCGTGAAAAGCGCGTGGGCCATGAATGGCTTGATTTGGGGCACTGGCATTGCAGGCGTGCTAATGCCGGAGCGGCAAACAGAATCTTCATTAAAAACCCGGATCAATGACATCGCAGATATGATCGAGCGCCGCCTCAGATATGTGCCGTCGGATGATACTTTGATCGTACCGGTCGGTGAGCACCATGACCAACCGTCTCATAAGATTGTTATTCAAGGTGTCGCGGCCGAGCTTGTGAAGCGCGGCATCCGGCCTGCCGTGGGTATGGAATTCGATCACGGGGGCATTTCCCATGATGCTGTGATGCAAAGCTGGGAGCGTCAGATATCCAGTGTGGAAGAATGGAACGACATGCGCCCCACGCCGGAACGAATTCAAAAGGCGGTTGCTGATACGGATTATTTGAACGCGCGGCAGGGCTTTCGTCAGCTTATCGCCTATATGTATTCGGAATCCATTGTTTTTGATTTTAACGATCTGGACGGGGTCGACAAGATCGACGTGAATGAAAACATGAACAAGGGCTATGAGGAGCAGGCGGCGAAATACAGGAATGTAAAATCTTTCTCACTCGCGCAACAGACGCGTTCTCCCGACGGTCTGTTTTTAAGAAACGTCGCTATGGCTCAACGCATCGACAGCAACGCGAACAGCTACCGCCGTGATCTCGAAGATGGCGGCGGTCCGGTGCGTGTGTATTTACAGCACACGGGCAACGCCCATCTCTTGGGCAACGATGAATCTCCTTTTCAGGAAAGCCTCTATAATATTTTGAAAGAACGGTTCGGCAGGCAGGTTCTCGCTATCAGTCTGTCCGGAGATAAGCCGGAACAATATCCAGTACAGGCGCAGGCCGTTATCCGTGACGGCAATGCCGTGCTGGTTGATTGCATGCGACAAGGATTTAATTATACAACGATCTCCGAAAATCCTGCAGCAATGCGTGCTCTAGAAATCAAGGAAACGTATTATGTCCGCAACCTTGCAAGAGAGGCGGGGGTGAATTTCTACCTGCATGAACCCGTACCTTATGTTGCCCCATCCGTGCCACAGGTTCCGGCACCGTAAAGCTCAGCATTTTTTGGATGTGCGTCCAATCGTCAAGCGCTTGACCCGGGTATCGGTTGTCCTATCTTATGGAACCTAGCGGTGGCCGGATTTGTTCTCTTGAATCATTAATCTTTTTTAATCTCTGATGCTTGACATTCTTTGTTCAAACCGCCATAACACGGGTCACGCGAAAGATTCGGGACGAAGGTGACGGTTATAAAACCGAAATTTTATTAGTTCGATCAATAATTTAGACCGCTTCCCCACCAGAGCATGGGGGAATGCGGTTGTACCTGTTTTTATGCTTTGAAGAAGGTTGTGAGAAAAATGAGCGCTAAAAAATCCAAAGCCATTGCTGATACCCCCCTGAAAAAGAAAGCCAAACGTATGGCAAAGGCGCCTGTTCGCTCTGCCGATGACGTAACGTCTTTCACGGGTAAAAAGCGTGTCCGCCGTTCGTTTGGTAAAATCCGCGAAGTTGCGCAGATGCCAAACTTGATCGAAGTTCAGCGCGACTCGTACGAGCAATTCCTGCAAACGGACATCGATGCCGAAGTGCGCAAGATGCAAGGCCTTCACAAGGTTCTGACCGAAGTGTTCCCGATCAAGGATTTCGGCGACAAGGCTGAGATTGACTACGTGAAGTATGAACTGGAAGAGCCGAAATACGACACCGACGAATGCCAGCAACGCGGTATGACTTTCGCCGCGCCTTTGCGCGTCACGATGCGTTTGTCCGTGTTCGATGTTGATGAAGATTCCGGCCTGCGTTCTATCCGCGACATCAAAGAGCAGGATGTTTACATGGTGGACATGCCGCTCATGACTGACAACGGTACCTTTATCGTCAACGGCACGGAGCGCGTTATCGTATCCCAGATGCACCGCTCCCCTGGTGTGTTCTTCGACCACGACGGCGGCAAGACGCATGCATCGGGCAAATACCTGTTCGCGGCCCGCGTTATTCCTTACCGCGGTTCTTGGCTGGATTTCGAATTCGATGCGAAAGACAACATGTATGTCCGTATCGACCGTCGTCGTAAATTGCCGGTAACAACATTGCTTCGCGCGCTGGATTCCGACTCTTCCGCAAAATACCGCGCCGAGCAGGAAGCCAAAGACAAGCCTGTAGATCCATTGATGATTCAAGGTATGTCGAACGAAGAAATTCTGTCCACGTTCTACGATGTCGTTAAATACGACAAAACGGACAATGGCTGGAAAACGGCGTTCGTTCCGGCGCGTTACCGCGGCGTGAAGCTGGCCTATGATCTGGTAGATGCGAAAACGGGCAAATCCGTCGTCGAAGCCGGTGAGAAAATAACGCCGCGCAAGGCGAAGCAACTCGCCGAAGCTGGCCTGAAGGACATTCTGGTTCAAGATGAACAATTGGCCGGTTCCTACATGGCCGAAGACATCTTCGACGGCGCAACCGGTCAGGTTTACTTCGAAGCCGGCCACGAACTGACGGCCGAAGACATGGCGCAGCTGGATGAATTCACCATCAAGACGCTGCCGATCCTCGCCATCGACCACCTGAACGTTGGTCCCTATGTCCGCAACACGATGATGATCGACAAATGCGATACGCGCGAAGAAGCGCTGATCGATATCTACCGCGTCATGCGTCCGGGCGAGCCGCCGACCGTTGAATCCGCGTCCGCGCTGTTCAACTCGCTGTTCTTCGATGCCGAACGCTATGACCTCTCGGATGTCGGCCGCGTAAAAATGAATGGTCGTCTGGACCTGAACACGCCAGCTGATCTTCGCATTCTGCGCAAGGAAGACATCCTTGCGATCTTGAAATACCTGCACGGTCTGAAAGACGGTCAGGGCGAAGTCGACGATATCGACAACCTCGGCAACCGCCGCGTTCGCTCCGTGGGCGAATTGATGGAAAACCAGATCCGCATCGGTCTGCTCCGCATGGAGCGCGCGATCCGCGAGCGCATGTCGTCCGTCGAAATCGACACCTACATGCCGCACGATCTGATCAACGCGAAACCTGCCGCCGCCGCTGTTCGCGAATTTTTCGGTTCTTCGCAACTTTCGCAGTTTATGGACCAGACGAACCCGCTGTCCGAGATTACACACAAGCGTCGTCTCTCCGCGTTGGGTCCAGGCGGTCTAACACGCGAACGCGCAGGCTTTGAAGTCCGCGACGTTCACCCGACGCACTATGGACGTATTTGCCCGATCGAAACACCGGAAGGTCCGAACATCGGTCTGATCAACTCGCTCTCCACCTTCGCTCGCGTCAACCAGTACGGATTCATCGAATCCCCGTACCGTCGCGTCGATGGAGGCAAGGTAACGGACGAAGTAATTTACATGTCCGCCATGGAAGAAGCGAAATACACCATCGCTCAGGCCAACACGCCGCTCGATGACAAAGGCAAGTTCCAGACGGACCTTGTTTCCTGCCGTAAAGCGGGCGACAACTTGATGGCGTCTCCTGACCAGATCGAATTCATCGACGTTTCGCCGAAACAGATCGTTTCGGTTGCCGCATCGCTTATTCCGTTCTTGGAAAACGACGACGCCAACCGCGCGCTGATGGGTTCGAACATGATGCGTCAGGCCGTGCCTTTGCTTCGTGCGGATGCACCGCTTGTTGGTACAGGTATGGAAGCAACTGTTGCCCGCGACTCCGGCGCTGCGATTGCGGCCCGCCGCGGCGGTAAAGTCGTTCAGGCAGATTCTACACGTATCGTTATCCGCGCGACGGAAAACCTCGATGCGGGCGAGCCTGTCGTCGATATCTACAAGCTGTCCAAATTCCAGCGCTCCAACCAATCGACCTGCATTCTTCAGAAGCCTTTGGTAAAAGTGGGCGACGACATCAAGGCGGGCGATATCATCGCCGACGGCCCTTCCACGCAGTTCGGCGAACTCGCGCTGGGCCGCAACGTCCTCGTCGCCTTTATGCCTTGGAACGGCTACAACTTCGAAGACTCGATCCTGCTCTCCGAGCGCATCGTGGCCGAAGACGTGTTCACCTCCATCCACATCGAAGAGTTCGAAGTGATGGCGCGCGACACGAAGCTGGGCACCGAAGAAATTACCCGCGACATTCCGAACGTCGGGGAAGAAGCCCTCAAGCACCTCGATGAATCCGGCATCGTTCACATCGGCGCCGAAGTCGGCCCGGGCGATATTCTGGTTGGCAAGGTAACGCCGAAAGGCGAATCGCCGATGACGCCGGAAGAAAAACTTCTTCGCGCCATCTTCGGTGAAAAAGCCGCCGATGTTAAAGACACGTCGCTCCGCCTGCCTCCCGGCACGCAAGGCACGATCGTCGAAGTCCGCGTGTTCAACCGCCGCGGCGTGGACAAAGACTCCCGCGCCATGGCCATCGAACGCGCAGAAATCGAACGTCTGGCAAAAGACCGCGATGACGAGCGCCGCATTCTGGAGAACGGCTTCTACGGCCGCCTCAAAGAACTGCTGTCGAACAAGACGGTCGCTTCCGCGCCGAAAGACGCCAAATTCAAGAAGGGTGACAAAATCACCGCGAAGGATCTGGACGAAGTCAAACACGGCCTGTGGAGACAGATCGTTGTCGACAACGACAAGACGATGGCCGATATCGAAGCGATGGGTAAAACCTTTGACAACGATGTCGACAATCTGAAAGAGCGTTTCGAAAACAAAGTTGAAAAACTGCAACGCGGCGACGAATTGCCGCCGGGCGTGATGAAGATGGTCAAAGTCTTCGTTGCGATCAAACGTAAGATGCAGCCGGGCGACAAAATGGCTGGCCGTCACGGCAACAAAGGGGTTGTATCCCGCATTATGCCGCGTGAAGACATGCCATACCTCGAAGATGGTACGCCAGTTGATATCGTACTGAACCCGCTCGGCGTTCCATCGCGTATGAACGTCGGCCAGATCTTGGAAACGCACCTTGGTTGGGCGTCTGCGGGTCTGGGCAAGCAAATCGGCGACATGATCGACTCGTTCAACGATCCGAAAAATCCTGCCGCAGGCGAAATCAGCAAGCTGAAAGGCAAGCTGAAAGATGTCTACGGCGAGAGCGAGTTCAAAAACCGCGTATCGTTGCTTGATGATGCACAAATGGTCGAAATGGCCGGCAACCTGCGCGGCGGCGTACCGATGGCGACGCCGGTCTTCGATGGCGCGCACGAAGCCGACATCAACGAATTGTTGGAGCAAGCCGGTCTGCACACCTCCGGTCAGGTTACGCTGATCGACGGTCGCACCGGCGAGAAATTCCACCGTCCGGTGACCGTGGGCATGATCTACATGCTCAAACTGCACCACTTGGTCGACGACAAAATCCACGCCCGTTCGATCGGTCCGTACTCGCTCGTAACGCAGCAGCCTCTGGGCGGTAAAGCCCAGTTCGGCGGTCAGCGTTTCGGGGAGATGGAAGTCTGGGCGCTTCAGGCCTACGGCGCCGCCTACACGCTACAGGAAATCCTGACCGTGAAGTCGGATGACGTGGCGGGCCGTTCGAAAGTCTACGAAGCGATCGTTCGCGGCGAAGACAGCTTCGAAATCGGCGTGCCGGAATCCTTCAACGTTCTTGTCAAAGAACTGAAGGCGCTCGGTCTGAATGTCGACATGAAGCAATCGGGCACGAAGTGACGGGATGCTTGGCGCGGGTGATGCCCGCGCCTTAGCCAACCCGTCATCCCCGCGAAAGCGGGGATCCAAGAGGAAGTTAGAAGGAGTAAAACATGGCCAATTTGTTTGATGTTCATTCGAAAAAAGTCGATTCAGGATTGCGGGCATCTATTGATTTTACGTTGGGTGTATACATTAGACATGAACGTCAGGAACCACGCGCCAGTTTTGCTTTCGACGCTTTTGAATTTTCAAAAGATGCGAAAGAAATACAAGTTCATGCCGACGATTATATTCAGCGTGCTGAAAAAACAGGACGTCGCATCCCGGCTGATATTTTGGCCATACCTGAAAACGACAGGCACAATTGGGATGTGTGTTTTTCGGCAGAGGTTTTAGAAGGTGATGATCCTTTTTTCTGGCTGAAAGAATATAAAGAGCACATCTCGGGTGTGTGGGTAGTAAAAGAGTTACGTTCTTCGTTTGTAGATGCCGGAATACCGAAAAAAGATGCGGCACAAATGGCGAATATACTGGTTTCGAAGGCGTCCTTTAAACGGACTCAAGAACTGGCTTTAAACTAAACAACTGGATCCCCGCCTTCGCGCGGATGACGACGGAAAAAGAAAACGAACGAAAGACAAATGAACACAGGCAATATCATCGCAGCATCGATTCTCGCCGTCGGCATCGCCGTCGGTGGATGCTTCGTTGGTCATGGCTTGTTCGATTTCCGTGGGAGCGCGCGTTCCGTTGAGGTTCGCGGTCTGGCGGAAAAACAGGTGAAGGCCGATATCGCCGTATGGACGGTCCGTCACGGCGCGAATGCGCCGAGCTTGGCGGAAGCGCAAACACAGATCGCCCGCAATTCCGAAGCGTTGAAAAAATTCTTCGCGGCCAACGGAATCAAGGAAGACGAAATCACCATCGGCGACGGCTCTGTCTGGGAAGACCGCCGCAACGACGGTAGCGTTTTCTACAATGTGGAACGCTCTTTCATCGTGCGTACGAAAGACATCGACACGGTGCAAAAGGCGAACCAGAAAGTTTACGACCTTGTGAGCGACGGCGTCGTCATCCGTTCCGCCACGCCGCGCTATTCATTCTCTGGCCTGAACGCAATCAAGCCAGACATGATCGGCGAGGCCACAAAGAACGCGCGCGAAGCCGCGAAACGCTTTGCACAGGATTCCGGTTCCGAAGTCGGCGCAATTCTAAGCGCCAATCAGGGACTGTTCAGCATTGCGGCCCGCGACGGCGGTAGCAATGAAGATGAGGGTACGTTTGTCGACAAAACCGTGCGCGTCGTGACCACGGTGAATTTTATGATCAAAGATTAGGTATTAAGAAGGTAGGGAAAAAATGAACGAACTAATGAACCTCTTCGGTGCTCCTCAAGGCCCGCAAAGCTTCGACCAGATCCGCATCGCGATCAGCTCCCCCGAGCAGATCCTGTCGTGGTCTTTTGGCGAAGTGAAAAAGCCGGAAACAATTAACTACCGTACATTTAAACCGGAGCGCGATGGTCTGTTCTGCGCGCGCATCTTTGGTCCTATCAAGGATTACGAATGCCTTTGCGGTAAGTACAAGCGCATGAAATACAAAGGCATCGTGTGCGAGAAGTGCGGCGTTGAAGTCACGCTGACCAAAGTGCGCCGCGAGCGCATGGGCCATATCGAACTGGCATCCCCTGTCGCGCACATCTGGTTCTTGAAATCCCTACCGTCCCGTATCGGTCTGATGATCGACCTGACGCTGAAAGAACTGGAAAAGGTTCTGTACTTCGAAGCCTATGTTGTTCTGGAACCGGGCATGACGCCGCTGAAGCCGCTTCAGTTGCTCTCGGAAGAAGAATACATGAACGCACAGGATGAATACGGCGATGAAAACTTCCGCGCCGGTATCGGTGCTGAAGCGCTGAAAGAAATCCTGCAAAACGTCAATCTCGAAGAAGATCTGGTTCAGTGCGAACAAGACCTTCGCGACACGAACTCCGAAGCCAAGCGTAAGAAACTCGTCAAGCGCCTGAAACTTCTGGAATCCTTTATCTCTTCGGGCACACGTCCTGAGTGGATGATTTTGGATGTCGTTCCTGTCCTGCCGCCGGAATTGCGTCCGCTGGTTCCGCTCGATGGCGGTCGCTTCGCAACGTCGGATCTGAACGATCTGTACCGCCGCGTGATCAACCGTAACAACCGTCTGAAACGCCTGATGGAACTGCGCGCGCCCGATATCATCGTGCGTAACGAAAAGCGTATGTTGCAAGAAGCCGTTGACGCATTGTTCGACAACGGCCGCCGCGGCCGCGTCATCACAGGCGCAAACAAGCGCCCGCTGAAATCGCTGTCCGACATGCTTAAAGGGAAACAAGGTCGTTTCCGTCAAAACTTGCTCGGCAAGCGCGTCGACTATTCCGGTCGTTCGGTTATCGTGGTCGGTCCTGAATTGAAGTTGCACCAGTGCGGTCTGCCGAAGAAAATGGCGCTGGAGCTGTTCAAGCCGTTCATCTACCACAAGCTCGAAATCTACGGCATGGCCTCCACGGTTAAAGCCGCGAAGAAGATGGTGGAAAAAGAGCGTCCGGAAGTTTGGGACATTCTCGAAGAAGTTATCCGCGAGCACCCGGTCCTTTTGAACCGTGCGCCGACATTGCACAGACTTGGTATCCAGGCGTTCGAACCCACGCTGATCGAAGGCAAAGCGATCCAATTGCACCCGCTCGTCTGTACGGCCTTTAACGCCGACTTCGACGGAGACCAGATGGCCGTTCACGTTCCGCTGTCGATTGAATCGCAGCTGGAAGCACGTTGCTTGATGATGTCCACGAACAACATCCTCTCGCCAGCAAACGGCAAGCCGATTATCGTTCCGTCTCAGGACATCGTTTTGGGTCTTTACTACCTGACGATCCAGCGCGACGGCGAAAAAGGCGAAGGCATGATCTTCCGCGGTCCAGGCGAAATCAGCCACGCGCTGGCCGAAGGCCACGTGTCCTTGCACGCCAAAATCAAATGCCGCTACCACGGCGTTGATGCGGACGGCAACAAGAAGACCGAATTGGTCGAGGCGACACCGGGCCGTATGCTCTTGTCCGAACTCTACCCACGTCACAAAAACCTGCCTTTCTCCAACATCAACCAGGTGTTGACGAAGAAGGAAGTCACGAACCTGATCGACACGGTTTACCGTCACTGCGGTCAGAAAGAGACCGTTATCTTCTGCGACCGCATGATGAAGCTCGGCTTCCGTCACGCCTGCATCGCCGGTATCTCGTTCGGTAAAGACGACATGATTATCCCGAAAGAAAAAGCGACGATGGTGGCCGATGCCAAATCCAAAGTCGCCGAGTACGAGCAGCAGTATCAGGACGGTCTGATCACCAAAGGTGAGAAGTACAACAAGGTCGTCGATATCTGGTCCCGTTGCACGGACGAAGTTGCGGGCGCTATGATGAAGCACATCTCGAATGTGAAAGAAGTCGGTCTGAACTCGGTTTACATGATGGCCCACTCCGGTGCTCGTGGTTCTGCGGCGCAGATCCGTCAGTTGGCTGGTATGCGCGGTCTGATGGCGAAACCATCGGGCGAGATTATCGAGACGCCGATTATCTCGAACTTTAAAGAAGGTCTGTCGGTTCTTGAATACTTCAACTCGACCCACGGCGCTCGTAAAGGTTTGGCGGATACGGCTTTGAAAACGGCTAACTCCGGTTACCTGACGCGCCGTCTGGTTGACGTGGCCCAAGATGCCGTGATCAACGAAGTTGATTGCGGCACCGAAGAAGGCATCACCATCCGCGCGGTTATGTCCGGCGCCGACGTTATCGTTGGCCTTGGCGAACGCTCGCTCGGCCGTGTTGTTCTTGACGACGTCAAAGACCCATTGACCGGTAAAGTCATCGTGAAGAAAAACGAAATGATCGACGAAAACCTCGCCGAACAAATCGAACAATCCGGTGTTGATTCCATCAAGGCCCGTTCGGTCCTGACCTGCAAGACGCAAACAGGCGTTTGCGCGCTTTGCTACGGTCGCGATCTTGCACGCGGTACGATGGTTAACCAGGGCGAAGCAGTCGGCGTTATGGCTGCCCAGTCGATCGGTGAGCCAGGAACGCAGCTTACAATGCGTACCTTCCACATCGGCGGTGCTGCACAACGTGGCGTGGAGAAATCCTCGTTCGAAGCGGCGCTCGACGGTAAGATCGAAATCCGCCAGGAAAACGTGGTCAAGAACTCCTCTGGCGTGAACATCGTCATGGGACGTAACACGGAAATCGTTCTGATCGACGGCAAAGGCAAAGAGCGTGCAGCGCACCGCGTTCCATACGGCGCACGTCTGCTCGTTGAAACCGGCGCGAAAGTCAAAACCGGCGATAAGCTGGCTGAATGGGATCCGTTCACCATGCCGATCATCACGGAAAAAGACGGTACGGTGAAATTCGCTGACCTCGTCGAAGGTGTTTCGATTGCCGAACGCGTTGACGAAGCGACGGGCATCGCATCCCGCGTGGTGATCGATTGGAGAAGCCAGCCAAAAGGCGGCGACCTCAAGCCACGTATCTCGCTGACCAATAAAAAAGGCGAAGTCATTACGTTGCCGAACGGTTTGCCGGCCAACTACTATCTGTCCACCGACACCATTCTGTCCGTCGAAAACGGCGCGGAAGTGAAGGCAGGGGATATCATCGGCCGTATTCCACGCGAAACGTCCAAGACCCGCGACATTACGGGAGGTCTGCCACGTGTGGCCGAACTCTTCGAAGCGCGCCGTCCGAAAGACTTTGCGATCATCTCTGAAGTCGATGGTCAGGTTGAATTCGGCAAGGATTACAAATCCAAGCGCCGTATCATCGTGAACCCGACCGACAAGACGATCGAACCACGCGAATACCTGATCCCGAAAGGTCGTCACTTGGCCGTTCACGAAGGCGATTATGTCCGCAAGGGCGACCCGCTTCTGGATGGAGCACTGGTGCCGCACGACATTCTGGACGTTATGGGCGTAGAGGCTCTAGCCGAATACCTCATCAACGAAATTCAGGACGTTTACCGTCTGCAGGGGGTTAAGATCAACGACAAGCACATCGAAGTCATTGCACGTCAGATGATGCAGAAGATCGAAATTCAGGCAGTTGGCGACACGACCTTCCTCATCGGTGAACATGTCGACCGTGATGAATATGCGGAAACAAACCGCAAATACATCGCCGAAGGCCGCATTCCTGCCGAAGGCAAGCCGGTTCTGCAGGGTATCACCAAGGCGTCGTTGCAAACGAAGTCGTTCATTTCCGCAGCTTCCTTCCAGGAAACAACGCGCGTTCTGACCGAAGCGGCAACGCAAGGCAAGGTCGACGAGTTGAACGGTCTGAAGGAAAACGTCATCGTGGGTCGTCTGATCCCCGCCGGTACGGGTTCCTACGTCAACAAGATCCGCCGTCTGGCTGCAGACCGCGATGCGATTGCATTGTCGGCCCAGCAACAAGCAGGCGCAATCGAAGCCGACGAAGTTGCCGAGCCGGCCAAGACCGCCGCAAACGGATAAGTATTTGTAAAACAATGAATAAAGAAACGGCCTCTGGAAACAGGGGCCGTTTTTCTTGCGTAAAATCCAAATTTTCCTTATTATTCATAATATTATGTGGTCGAGACGGGGTGTTTTAAAGGGATTGCTTGGCGGTGCCGCGGCGGCGGGCACGGCGGCTTGCGGCATGCTTCATTGGGAAAACCCCGAAGATATTCCGCCACTGGACCCAAAAACGCACCGCATCACGCTCGGCGCCCTCGATTTGTCCGCGCCTGCAAATATTCTCAATGCCAAGCATTTATTCTTACGGTTTGAAAGCGGGCCTTTGCGTAAGCGTTGGGACGTGCATGGGTTGGCAACAAACCGCGAAACCGACGAGATCCGCAATGTGGGTGTTCCAACAACGGATGACATTCGTGTTCACGCCATGATTTCAGATGCGAATGACAAAGGGGAGTTTCAAGATGATCAAGAATTCGGCGGAATTCTCAAATCTGTCCATATGTTGATGAGCACCGAAGATGCAGGGAAATTTTTCAATACATACTTATGGGCATTGCGTGCGGGAATCGAAATCAACAAATTGCATCTGCCGTATTATCCGCTTAGCCTCGATATGATCCCGACCAATTCGAATGCTGTTGCACGAACCATGCTGGAAACATGCGGGTTTGATTTTCCCGGCAGGTTCGACGGCATTGCCCCGGGAAAAGATTCAAATCTTCTTCACCGCAATAATATCTTTCCATCCAAGCCCCCCGTGGTGGCCAACACATTACAGGGCCTTCGGCCCTTAGGCTTGGAAATTGGTGAAGCGGAAACGCTACTCAACAGATCACGTAGTAATGAGGGTCGCGAAAGGCCTTCTTCGTTTTTATTCGAAAGATACGGCACGTCGCTGGATCTCAAGGCATTGGGGTATCTGCATGACCAAGGCTTGCCGCGTCATGCACTGACGGTTGACTACATGCATCAAATGGAAGTGTATGATTACGTGCTTAGTGGCGGGTATGGACGCCCGCCTTCGTATGAATATGTGACGGATAAGCATGCGGAGATTTATCGACTGCGCGATGAGATCCAAAAAGAACTGGGTGTCTCCATGCCCCTCTCGAAAAGGCTCCTCGAAGAAGCGCGGCGCTCCGCTTACAACCCCGACGGCTCTTTGCGATTGTAATCATTATAAATTTCACCGTCTTGACAGTTGAAAATTACCCGTTTACATAAGTTGATAGTTCATTTGTTCCCTATAAAGGAGTTATCAATGCGTTCCTCTATCACGAAACTTTCCATCGCCGCTTCTATGGCGCTTGCTACAACCGCCTGTGCACCCGATGAAAAAGAAATCGCCGCTGCGCAAGAAGCCATGAAGGCGTGTGCTTTACAAGTTACAGGAATGAACGTTACCGCAACCGTGGTTGTACCCGAAAATCCCAAAGCCAATCTGCAACCGGATTTCCGCGTCACGCAACAAATGATATTCGATCCTAAGACCGAAAAAAGAACCATCACATTCGGCGGGGAAAACGATGTTGTGATGAAGCCGAAATCCATCGCAAGAGTGTTCACCGGACAATCCGGCAAAGTATCTGTTGTTGAGATTATGTATGGTGATTTGCCAGATAAGGGCTTAAGCAACAGAAAAATAGAAACACCACTTCAATTGCCGCCGGAACAAGACGTATCGCAAAATTTGCAGACATGCGCAAAAGACGCATATGCGACATTAAAGTTGTGATAGGACCAGCTTGATATTCAAAAAAAGCCCCCGAATGGGGGCTTTTTTAATCGTTCACGCGGGCTTTGTTCCGGTTTTGCCGGTAGATGAAATCCTGCTGCGCCTGAATGGCGCGTTCGCGCTGATACTGGATATCGTTTTGAATTTTCATGGAGCGTTGCTCGAGGTTCCGGTCCACTCCCGTATTGTTCAGATCCCGTTGAAGAGTGCTTCGTTGTTGTAAAATCTCGTTCCGTTGCTGCGTAGCGCGCGTGTCGCGATAGCGATCCATGCCGCGATCAAACCCGGCGCTGGGGCCGGCATAGGACGGGGTGCCAAGGTCATCTGCGGCTCTCGCGTGCGAAAGGGGCAAGACGGCCATAGCAATCATTGCAAAAAGTGAAAAGTTTTTGAAATATTTCGATCTCATCATGTGGGCTCGCATCTTCACGGGATACATATAGATTTTAGCAACAGTTTTTCAAATTCCCGCCTGCATTTTTTGACGCTTTGTGGTAAGAATCAAATGTGGAGCATTTAGATACCGTCTTGATTTTAATGGCACTTGTGGCCTTCCTTTATCCCGTTGCAACAAAAATCGGGATATCATACCCGATCTTGCTCGTTGTCGCCGGTCTTGTCATTGGGATTATCCCGAGTCTACCAAACGTCGTTATCACCCCGGATATCGTTTTTTTACTGTTTTTGCCGCCGCTGTTGTTCGACGCTGCACGGCACACCTCCATTCATGATTTTAGGAAAAACGCCGATGCCATCGGTAGGCTCGCTATAGGTTTGACACTGTTCACCACGGCGGGCGTGGCCGTTGTTGCACACTACATGATACCTGGTTTTACATGGCCGCTGGCGTTTGCGCTGGGCGCTATCGTCTCGCCGCCCGACGCTGTCGCCGCTGCCGCCGCGATCAAGGGCCTTCATCTGCCCAAACGTATCGTCGCCATCCTTGAGGGCGAAAGCCTGATCAACGATGCAACGGCTCTGATCGCTTATCGTTATGCGGTTGTGGCCGTCGTCAGCGGTACGTTTGTATTGTGGGAGGCGGGCCTGCAATTCGTTCTTGTGTCCGCGGGCGGCATCGCCATCGGTTTTGTCGTAGGCTATCTTTTTACAGCCATTATTAATCGCTTCATCAACAATGCCACCGTTGAAACGATTCTAACGCTTATCATTCCTTTCATGTCATGGCTGGTGGCGGAGCATGTGCATTTGTCGGGCGTTCTGGCTGTTGTAACAACGGGTCTGGTCATTTCATGGCGCGCGCCGGAAATATTCTTGTTCCAGACCCGCATGCAGGTAAACAGCTTCTGGGATACCTTCGTATTCTTGCTTAACGGGTTCGTGTTTATCCTGATTGGGTTGCAATTGCCCGTTATCCTCGAAGACGTCAGCCACAGTAAGATGGTCGATATGATCTGGTACGGACTTCTCATCAGCGGCGTCGTCATCATCATCCGCATGGTCTGGATTTTCCCGACAGTGCGCATTTCCGACTGGTTCGCGCGCCGCCGCGGTTTGTTGATCCCGCCCAAAACCAACGGCCAGCTGTTCATCATCGGCTGGTCCGGCATGCGCGGCGTTATTTCGCTGGCTACCGCTCTGGCGTTGCCGCTCACGATGGCCAACGGGGAAGCGTTTCCCGAACGCAATACCATCTTGTTCATCACCTTCGTCGTCATTCTGGTCACGCTGGTGTTTCAGGGTCTGACGCTACCGCTGTTTATCAAGTGGTTCAAGGTCGGCGAACCGCCGGAAAAAGAAATGCTTGAAGAACGCCGTCTGCGTCTTGTGCTGGCCAACTCAACGCTGAGTTTTGTTGAGCAACAGCTGGTGCCCAAAGTGCCGGAACAGGCCGTTACTGAAGTTCTGGGGCGTCTGGAGCGTCAAGTGCGCTACCTGAACGGTATTCTGGACGAGGACAAGGTGACCTGTCAGGAAGATCTGGATGCGCAACATGACCTGTTCGAGCACTGGATGAATTCGGAACAGGCGATCATCGATCACCAGCGCGATCTTTTGATCCAGATGCATAAAAAGGGCGCATTCAGTGCGGAAGTTCTAAAACGCATTGAACAGGATCTGGATTCACGTAGCCTGACGCTCGAAGGCCGCAAGGCTGTCTTTCATTAATCAACTGTAAAGCGGAACGCTCAGCGGGTCGATCGCTCCGACATCAATCATGTGGCCGTTGGCATAGGCTTTTTGCGTGCGGCTGATTTCAATCGTGCTGGCTTCGCCGTTGCTGTTCGTGCCAATCGTTATTTCGGCCGTTTCAACCTTGCCGCCCGTTATGTCGGTGACGGACAGTTTCGATGGCGCGCCATCTGTGTAGTCAATGGCGATGCGGAGCCGCTCGCTTGTCCCCGTCAGCGTGTAAACCTTGCGGCCCGGATTGTATTTCATCTCGGCGGTGTCGGTAGAAAGATCGCGGCCCGTCACGCCGGAACCGGAAATCACATCCTGCAATCCGGTCAGAAGATCAAGCGCGTCGGGGGAGAGGGATTCAAAATCGATGCCGCTCTGGTCGAAAAAGGACATCATGAAATTCTGGCCTATCTTTTGCACGCCTGTGGCTGTGTTTTCACCCGAAGCGCTTTTGTTGCCCGCCGCGAGCAGGGCCTGCGCTTCGGCGGAAAGCTCTATTTTTTCTCCTGCAGAGGCCGCTGTTTCATCCGTAGTGCTTCCTGCAAGGCCGGAAGAAACGGTGTTGAGAAGATTTTGCGCAACGCTGTCGAAATAGCCGGTGCCGGTTTTCTTGTTGCCGGTGCCGATATAATCCACGAGGCTGGCCGAATATTGCTTGAGCGATGATAAATCCATAATGAAAATCCTGAAAAAGCGTGTTTCTTCAGCAAATTCCTTGCAATCCCCATGCCAGTGAAGCCTTCGGGAGAGGGCCGGTCCCACCCGGCGGACTGTTTTTGAGGAGAGAAGGGGAAAGGCGTGGTTAACACAAAGCCTTCAAATAAAAAGAGCATGGGTACCCATGCGGGTACTTTTTAATATCTCTTTTCCGTCTTGATCCGCCGGGCATTTGAGCGCTGGGCGGACGGGCACGGAAAGCCCGAACCGGTTCGTTAAAAAGACAATGACGCTATGTGGGATTTTTGTCAAGGAAATAATTCCTATTATTGACATAACTATTTATTGAATTTATACAGTTTGCATGACAAGCGACCAGAACAAACCGAAACCTGAAAGCAAGTTTCAGCGCAAGCAACGCGAAAGACGCGAGCAAGTTGCGCGCGCCTCTGAGGAAGTTGAAAAGATTGTTGCGCCTGAACCAAAGCCAGCCGTCAAGCATCCGCCGCAAATACCGCTGATCACCGAAGCCTATCGCGGCGCTGGTGAAAAAGACTCTCTTGTTCTGAGCGTGGTCTTTAGGGCGGAGGCCGATCCTGTCTTCGCATCCAAGCCTTGTCTGTTCCGCGCGGATGTCGAGGAAGGAAACTGGGTTCTTTCCCGCCAGATAGGCTTTCCCAAACGCGGCCCGAAGCATGTGAAGCTGGAAGCTTATGTGGTGGGTGAGGGAACGCCTGCCTTGCGTGCGGCCTTGGTGAAAGCGCTTGAGCAATGGGTCGAAACGCAGGATCAGCGCAATATCCAGCATGTCGATATTCCGGAGCTTGGTACTGTCGAACGCATTTACAAAGGCAACAATCCGAAAAGCCCGAACGTCAAGCGCACCACCCGCCGGGAGCCGTAAGAACGCATTTTTCCCGCTCTAAGCCTTGATTTCTACGCTACGACTTTTATGGTTAGGCATCCAATAAAGCAAAGCAGGTGTTCAATGGGTAAGAAGAAAAGACCGAAACAGCCATTCAATCAACAAAGCCAAAAGCCGCTTTTAAGCACTTACGCCAGCAAGAAGCGCAAGCAGTTGCAAGGATTGCACCGTACCGTTAACGATATGGCAGTAGAACCGGTCCGTGAGAAGTTCGATACAGTGGCAAAAATGACCGAAGAGAACCCGTTCGCTGTGCATCAAAAGCCCAAAAAACACAATGAAAGCCGTAGCTACGACCATAACCAGAGCGGACGGCGCTACGACCGCTAGGCCCTGCCCCGATTTTCTTTAAAAAAAGCTTAACAAGTGCTTGACTATCCGAAGGCTTCGGGCATATAGTCCGGCCAAATTAAGGAATCGGATGGGCTGGCCGTGGCGCTGTTTCTCTAGGCTTTCTAGGGAATTTTCGAAAGAAAAACAGGCACTAAACGCAGACCCAGTATCCTTGACCCCAGGTATGGCAGGAGAGATAAGCTCCGGGCCGCAAAGGGCGAAAACGGTTGGACCCCAAAGAAGCGAAAGCGGGATGGGGAGCCAAATCGTAAATCGCGTCTAGCGTTTCCCCTTGCGTTCTCCAGAGCCATCCCTTAGGAAAAGCCATCCGTAACAGTTTTGGAACCATAAGGAGAAGGCACTTACATGCCAACGATACAGCAATTGATCCGTCAGCCTCGCGCCAAAGGCGGCAAGAAGGCGATGAAAGCCAAAAAGAACCGCGCGTTGAAATCCAACCCGCAAGTTCGTGGTGTGTGTACCCGCGTGTACACAACGACACCAAAGAAACCGAACTCCGCTTTGCGTAAAGTTGCAAAAGTTCGTCTGACAACTGGCTTTGAAGTCATTTGCTACATTCCCGGCGAAGGCCACAACCTGCAAGAACACTCCGTCGTCCTTATTCAGGGCGGTCGTGTAAAAGACTTGCCGGGTGTTCGTTACCGCATTATCCGCGGCGCCTTGGATACGCAAGGTGTTAAAGATCGTAAGCAAGCGCGCTCGCAGTACGGCGCGAAGCGTCCTAAATAATTTCAGTTGGAGAAAAGATAGATGTCCCGTCGTCGTAAACCAGAAAAACGTACCATTCTTCCAGACCCGCGCTATGGGGATCTGGTCCTGTCTAAATTCATGAACAACATCATGGAAGATGGCAAAAAATCCGTAGCTGAAAACATCGTTTACGGCGCCCTGGAGATCGTTGAAAACAAAGGCAAGAACATTGCTGATGATGAAGGCGATGCCGCGCAAGGCACAGCTGGCGGCGCAGGCTCCAAGGGTCTTCGTATTTTCCACCGCGTCCTGAAAAAAGTTCGTCCGCAGCTCGAAGTTCGTTCCCGCCGCGTTGGTGGTGCAACGTATCAGGTTCCGACCGAAGTTCGCCCTGACCGCGCTATGGCTTTGGCTATGCGTTGGATTATCGATGCCGCCCGCAAACGTGGCGAGCACACGATGATGGAGCGTCTGGCTGGTGAATTGCTCGATGCTGCAAACGACCGCGGTACGGCAGTGAAGAAACGTGACGACACGCACAAGATGGCTGAAGCCAACAAAGCGTTCGCTCACTACCGCTGGTAATCATTGTTAAGAAATTGAAGAATTAAGGTTTGAAGAGAATAAAATGGCCCGTCAATACCCACTAGACCGTTATCGTAACTTCGGCATCATGGCGCACATCGATGCCGGTAAAACGACGACGACTGAGCGTATCCTGTTCTACACCGGTAAATCGCACAAGATCGGTGAAGTTCACGATGGCGCGGCCACGATGGACTGGATGGAGCAAGAGCAAGAGCGTGGGATTACGATCACGTCCGCTGCCACGACGACCTTCTGGAAGGGTGCCGAAAACGGTTGCCAAGCTGGTCAAGACATCCGCATGAACATCATCGACACGCCGGGCCACGTTGACTTCACGATCGAAGTTGAGCGTTCGCTTCGCGTTCTCGACGGCGCTGTTTGCCTTCTCGACGGTAACCAGGGCGTTGAGCCCCAGACCGAAACCGTTTGGCGCCAAGGCGACAAATACAAGGTTCCGCGTATTATTTTCGCGAACAAAATGGACAAGACGGGCGCAGACTTCTACATGTGCATCGACTCCGTTAAAAAACGCCTCGGTATCGACCCGCTGGTAACGACGTTGCCGATCGGTATTGAATCCGACTTCATCGGTATCGTCGACCTGATCAACATGAAGTCGATCATCTGGAAAGCCGAAACGCTGGGCGCCGCTTTCGAAGTTGGCGAAATTCCTGCCGACCTCGTTGAAAAAGCGAAGCAGTACCGCGAGCGCATGATCGAGCAAGCCGTCGAGATGGACGATGCTGCGATGGATGCTTACCTCAATGGTCAAGAGCCGGACATCAAGACGCTCAAGGCCTGTATTCGCAAGGGCACGATCGCTTTCAAACTGATCCCGATGATGTGCGGTTCCGCGTTCAAGAACAAAGGCGTTCAACCTCTGCTTGATGCTGTTGTTGACTTCCTGCCATCCCCGCTGGACAAAGGCGTTGTTAAAGGTACGAAGCCTGATTCCGATGTTGAAGACTCCCGCGAAATGACGGACGATGCGCCGCTCTCCGGTCTGGCCTTCAAAATTATGCCTGACGAGTTCGTCGGCACATTGACCTTCTTCCGTATTTACTCCGGCAAGCTCGAGGCAGGTTCGTACCTTTTGAACTCCACGAAGAACAAAAAAGAGCGTATCGGCCGTATGCTGTTGATGCACTCCAACAACCGTGAAGAGATCAAAGAAGCCCATGCAGGCGACATCGTTGCACTCGTTGGTCTGAAAGACACGACGACGGGCGACACGCTTTGCGATCCGTTGAAACCAATCGTTCTGGAGAAAATGGTATTCCCAGAGCCTGTCATCGAGATCGCCGTCGAGCCGAAAACAAAAGCCGACCAAGAAAAAATGGGTATCGCCCTTGGCAAGCTCGTTTCTGAAGATCCTTCTTTCCGCGTTCACACGGACTCCGAAACCGGTCAGACGATCTTGAAAGGGATGGGCGAACTCCATCTCGACATCAAGATCGACATCATGAAGCGTACCTACGGCGTTGAAGCCAACGTCGGCGCGCCTCAGGTTGCCTACCGCGAAACGATCAGCAAAGAAGCCGATATCGATTACACGCACAAGAAACAGTCCGGCGGTTCGGGTCAGTTCGCCCGCGTTCTGTTCAAGATGCGTCCTTTGTCCCCTGATGCAAAGGATGCAAAAGGCGAGCCTATCGTGGATTACAACTTCATGAACACAACCGTCGGCGGTTCGGTTCCGAAGGAATACATCCCAGGTTTCGAAAAAGGTATGAAGGCCGCAAAAGACACCGGTATTATCGCAGGCTTCCCTGTGATCAACATCGAAGTCGAACTGTATGACGGTAAATACCACGACGTTGACTCCTCCGCTCTGGCGTTCGAGATCGCGGCCCGCGCAGGCTTCAAAGAAGCCATGGCAAAAGCCGGTCCTCAGTTGCTCGAGCCTGTGATGAAAGTCGAAGTTGTAACGCCTGAAGAATACATGGGCGATGTTATCGGCGACCTGAACTCCCGCCGCGGTATGATCCAGGGTATGGAAGATCGTGGTAATGCGAAAGTCGTTATGGCGATGGTTCCGCTGGCCAACATGTTCGGTTACATCAACAACCTGCGCGGTATGTCCAAAGGACGTGCTTCGTACTCGATGGTGTTCGATCACTACGAAGTGGTCCCGACCAACGTTGCCGAAGAAGTTAAAGCGAAACTCGCTGGTTAATTAGAGATAAAGAAAGAATAAAGGAGCTATACAATGGCGAAGGCAAAATTTGAGCGGACGAAACCGCACGTAAACATCGGCACGATTGGTCACGTTGACCATGGGAAGACGACGCTGACGGCGGCTAT